>NZ_JBHSHG010000011.1:0-669 GCF_042652865.1 Exiguobacterium profundum | reverse complement strand
AGAGGGAAACAGCCCAGACCATCAGCTAAGGTCCCCAAGTGTATGTTAAGTGGAAAAGGATGTGGCGCTGCACAGACAACTAGGATGTTGGCTTAGAAGCAGCCACCATTCAAAGAGTGCGTAATAGCTCACTAGTCGAGTGGCGCCGCGCCGAAAATGTAACGGGGCTAAACATACCACCGAAGCTATGGATCCCGTAAGGGATGGTAGGAGAGCGTTCCAAGCAGCAGTGAAGCGGTATCGTGAGGAGCCGTGGAGCGCTTGGAAGTGAGAATGCCGGTGTGAGTAGCGAAAAGAGGGGTGAGAATCCCCTCCGTCGAAAGCCTAAGGTTTCCTGAGGAAGGCTCGTCCGCTCAGGGTTAGTCTGGACCTAAGCCGAGGCCGAAAGGCGTAGGCGATGGACAACAGGTCGATATTCCTGTACCGCCGTACCACCGTTTGAACGATGGGGGGACGCAGAAGGATAAGGTGACCGTGCGACTGGAAGTGCACGGACAAGCAGCGAGGCCGTCGGGTTGGCAAATCCGCCCGGCATACAAGGTTGAGCTGTGACGTGGAGCCCGTAGGGCGAAGCACCGGATTTCACGCTGCCAAGAAAAGCCTCTAGTGAGGAGGTCGGCGCCAGTACCGCAAACCGACACAGGTAGGCGAGATGAGAATTCTAAGACG
>NZ_JBHSHG010000009.1:0-899 GCF_042652865.1 Exiguobacterium profundum | reverse complement strand
AATCGGTCGAGGCTTTGATCTAGTCTAATGGTTTGTGTTGATGAATCCTCAGTTTTGAGAGAACAATCTCAAAAAACATGTTGACATTATGTTAAAATAATGTTAATATCATATTTGTCTGGTGGCGATAGCGAGACGGCCACACCCGTTCCCATGCCGAACACGGAAGTTAAGCGTCTCAGCGCCGAAAGTAGTTGGGGGATCTCCCCCTGTGAGGATAGGACGTTGCCAGGCTACATATTGGAGGATTAGCTCAGCTGGGAGAGCACCTGCCTTACAAGCAGGGGGTCGGCGGTTCGATCCCGTCATCCTCCACCATTTACACCTGCCGGTGTAGCTCAGTTGGTAGAGCATCTGACTTGTAATCAGAGGGTCGAGGGTTCGAATCCTTTCGCCGGCACCATTTGATCTTTTTAAAAAGTCTACCGCTAGAAATTATACCTTGCCGGGGTGGCGGAATTGGTAGACGCACAGGACTTAAAATCCTGCGAGGGTTTCCTCGTGCCGGTTCAAGTCCGGCCCTCGGTACCATTAATATTTTCCCATGATGATTATTCGTCTCGCACCCTTAGCTCAGCTGGATAGAGCGTTAGACTACGAATCTAAAGGCCGGGAGTTCGAATCTCTCAGGGTGCACCATTTTTAGACGGGAAGTAGCTCAGCTTGGTAGAGCACTTGGTTTGGGACCAAGGGGTCGCAGGTTCGAATCCTGTCTTCCCGACCATCATCACTTATACTGGGGCCTTAGCTCAGCTGGGAGAGCGCCTGCCTTGCACGCAGGAGGTCAGCGGTTCGATCCCGCTAGGCTCCACCATTTTTATTTTTTTTACAGACGAACTTTGAAAACTGAACGATGAGGCAAAAAAAGTTTTACCATTTTTGAATGAAGCGCAAGCTTC
>NZ_JBHSHG010000008.1:0-1150 GCF_042652865.1 Exiguobacterium profundum | reverse complement strand
GGAAGTTAAGCGTCTCAGCGCCGAAAGTAGTTGGGGGATCTCCCCCTGTGAGGATAGGACGTTGCCAGGCTTTATTTTTTTAAAAAAGTTATTGACTTTACATAGAATGACCTTTAAAATAGGTAAAGTCGATATGACTTAAAACGGTCTCGTGGTGTAGGGGTTAACATGTCTGCCTGTCACGCAGAAGATCGCGGGTTCGAATCCCGTCGAGACCGCCATTTTTAATTTAATACGTATGGCTTTGTAGCTCAGTTGGTAGAGCAAAGGACTGAAAATCCTTGTGTCGGCGGTTCGATTCCGTCCAAAGCCACCATATAACACGCCGGTGTAGCTCAGTTGGTAGAGCATCTGACTTGTAATCAGAGGGTCGAGGGTTCGAATCCTTTCGCCGGCACCATTTTTTCATGGCGGTTGTGGCGAAGTGGTTAACGCACCGGATTGTGATTCCGGCATTCGAGGGTTCAATTCCCTTCAGCCGCCCCATTAAAATTTAATGAGCCATTAGCTCAGTTGGTAGAGCATCTGACTTTTAATCAGAGGGTCGCAGGTTCGAGCCCTGCATGGCTCACCATTTCTCATTATTTTTTATTCAATACGTAATTTCACATGCGGGTGTGGCGGAATTGGTAGACGCGCTAGACTTAGGATCTAGTGTCTTTGACGTGGGGGTTCGAGTCCCTTCACCCGCATCTCTAAATACTTATGCGGAAGTAGTTCAGTGGTAGAATACGACCTTGCCAAGGTCGGGGTCGCGGGTTCGAATCCCGTCTTCCGCTCCATCTTAATACGCGGTCGTGGCGGAATCGGTAGACGCGCTAGGTTGAGGGCCTAGTGGTGGTTAACACCGTGGAGGTTCAAGTCCTCTCGACCGCACCATATGCACCCTTAGCTCAGCTGGATAGAGCGTTAGACTACGAATCTAAAGGCCGGGAGTTCGAATCTCTCAGGGTGCACCATTTTAACGGGAAGTAGCTCAGCTTGGTAGAGCACTTGGTTTGGGACCAAGGGGTCGCAGGTTCGAATCCTGTCTTCCCGACCATTTATTTTTTTGGTCTTTGAAAACTGAACGATGAGGCAAAAAAAGTTTTACAATTTTTGAATGAAGCGCAAGCTTCGTCAATTTAAGAGCTATATCAAATTCTTTGGA
>NZ_JBHSHG010000007.1:0-119392 GCF_042652865.1 Exiguobacterium profundum | reverse complement strand
GGTCGAGGCTTTGATCTAGTCTAATGGTTTGTGTTGATGAATC
Organism: Exiguobacterium profundum; assembly: GCF_042652865.1. GTDB lineage: Bacteria > Bacillota > Bacilli > Exiguobacteriales > Exiguobacteriaceae > Exiguobacterium > Exiguobacterium profundum. Next base: position 119,349 of record NZ_JBHSHG010000007.1, on the reverse strand, counting down.
CTCAGTTTTCAGGGAACAAGCCCTGTAAAGTCTGGTGGCGATAGCGAGACGGCCACACCCGTTCCCATGCCGAACACGGAAGTTAAGCGTCTCAGCGCCGAAAGTAGTTGGGGGATCTCCCCCTGTGAGGATAGGACGTTGCCAGGCAACAACGCAGGACGACCGAGCATACGCTCGGTCGTTTTTTGTTTCTTTGAAACTTTATCCCTTCTTTTTCGTACTAAGTATGAGAAAGAGGGGATTGTTTTGTATATTCGATTAGCCACTTTAAAAGATGTTTCAGGGATTACGAAAGTTTCAACTGCAAGTTTTCAACAAGAAGCACTTTCTTTGCAATTGTCTGAGAGAGATTTGAATGTCGAACCGCCGGGATACGATCTCGAGGCGATGACACAATATATGATTGAAGAGTTAACATGCTATGTCATTGAACAGGACAATCACATCGTTGGGGCGATTGTCTTAACGCTCACTGGTAATGACTATGCACGAATTGATCGTGTTTTTGTGCACCCTGATAGGCAAGGGCAAGGAATCGGTAAAGCGTTGATTCAATACGTAGAAGCTCAATCTCCGCATGTACGGATTTGGGAGTTGGAAACATCGACACATCAAACAAGAAATATTCGTTTTTATAAACAATTAGGATTTCAAGTCGTATATGAGTCAGAAGATGAGGTATGTTTCGTCAAACGAACAAAAGCAAAACCGAGTACGCATTGCTTTGAAGAACAGTCATGTGAAGGTTGGCAAGCGTATGGGGTAAACGCGAGCTTTTTGGCGGTCACAAATAGTAATGTCTCGTCACTTGCTGCGAGCAACTGTAATTTCAGTCAAAGCCTTTTTCGGAACATCAATTTCCGGAATAGTACGTTCAGTGATTTAAATTTGACAGGCTCGCGATTCAATTTTGTGACGATGCAAGAGAATGGACGTACTGTTCAAATGCATCATTCGAATCTGAGAGGTGCTACATTTAATCAATGTGACCTGACGAATGTCACGTTGACAGGATGTGATGTCGAAGGCATGACGATAAATGGTATTCCAATCGACACTTTAATCAGTACAAAGAGAGGGGAAACATAATGGGAAATTTTCAGCAGACCCAATTAGACTTACAACAGCGTATCGCCGAGCGTGATCGACTTGTTCGTAAGCAAGAGATACTAAACAAACAGTTGAACGAGCATGAGGCGGTGCGGAAGGCACTACTCAACACATTCACGAAAGAACAACGTGATGTGTATGACCTTGAAGAATTCTCGCTCGTCAACACATGGCGAAAGTTACGAGGCACGTTTGATGAACAACGGACAATCGAAATGGAAGAGGCTGCTCGCGCTGAACTGAAATTACGAGAACACGAGGCGATGATTGACGAATTGACGCTCGAACATCGAGAATTACAAGAACAGCTCGAGGTTTATGAGGGCATCGACGCTGAGTGGGAGACCTTCTTAGAAACAAAAGAATCCCATCTTGCGAAAGATCCAGCTATTCGCCGAGACCTACACCATCTCACGAATCAACAAGCCGAAACGAATGAACTTCTTATCGAGTATCGGGAAGCCATCGTTGCCGGTAAGGCGGCGCGATCAACGATTGCAAAAACACTCAAACATCTAGATAGTGCGAAGGGGTGGTCGACGTATGATACGTTCTTCGGGGGTGGCTTGATTGCCACAGCAATGAAACATGAGGCGCTAGATGCTTCCGAGCAGACGATGCACGAATTACAATCTGCGTTAGAGCGTTTCTCCCGTGAATTAGCGGACGTGCAAGGTATTGTTCAGGAGTTGCATGTCGATCGAGGTTCACTCATTCAGTTCGCAGATTACTTTTTGGATGATATTTTTTCAGAATGGACGATGCATGGACGAATCAATGATTCCTTAGATCAAGTGAACGGACTGGATAAGGAAATCAGTCAGCTGATTGCTCGTATGACGAGACAAGTGGAAACGTTAGAACAGAAGCTTGACGAGACTGAAGAAAAAAGAAGACAGCTCATCCTGACACGATGAGCTGTCTGTCATTATATTTATAGTAAGGGTTCTTTTGCTTAGTTCAAGGAAAGTGAAGAGAAAATGAGTAAAACGATGGTATTTCTTATTAGAGGGATGGCAGTCACCGGGGCGCTATTGATTTTATCGATTCCATTTTTCTTTAGTTCTCCCATATCGACCACTCTGATCATTGTCAGTTCGATTTCGTTGATTGCCTTTGTGATGTTTACTGTTTCAGCAATCAGGCTTCGAAAACGGATAGAGGATGAATGACGTGTATTTGTTTTTCTGAAACAACAAAATTACCAAAAGGGAGAGAATCATGGAACAACTGATTGAGGGTATCGTACAAAGCGTGAGACCGGATCAACGAACGCTGATTGCTATCTCCGGACACGGGGCAGCCGGAAAATCGACGTTGGCAGAAAAATTACGGGAACGACTCGGTGATATAAACCTGCTTCACACAGACCCGTATATTACAGATTCACAGTTGCGGAAACAAACGATCCTCACGTATCAACACGATGGAACGACCCATCAGTATAAGATGACGGCGTGTCATCCGGCCGCACATCATCTGCTCTCACTCGAGCGAGATGTCCGTATGATTCGGGAAGGAATTGGGTTTTATACGATTGATGTCCCCTATCTAGAGCGGACATGGATTGATCCGGAGAAGCCGATCACGATTATTGAAGGGATGAGTGTCGCATTCCTGGATCTTTCATCTTTTGATCAATCGATTTATCTCTACACAGACGGGGAGACTGAGTTCAAGCGACGTTCGCATCGTGATATTCAGGAACGGGGTATGGAGCTGGACTACTTACACGCTTCACATGTAGAGCGACGTCTGCAATATGAATTGTTCATGCATCCGTATCGCCACCACTTTCAAACTATCGTCAATACGAGTAAGGATGGAATTCAAATTGAAAAAACCGCTCACGAGGAGCGGTGACTGAGTAGCGTATCTTCAACGCCAAAGTGATTTGACGCTCTCGAACTCGTCGGCACATTTTTCAATCGATTTGAATCAAAACTCTTCAACGAATGGATAAGGACGTTCCCCTGAGTTATCGATTCCAAGATATGTACTTTACACTTCAGAATTAGAAGAAATGAGCACGGTAAAATTATTAAAGAAGGGAGTACGTCACTTTGGAAAAACCTTTATTGTGGATTATAGTGTGTGTAACCCTCGTCTTTTTATTGATGGCAACGCAACTATTACTGCCCGTTACTTTTCAAGAATTTTTTTCGATTTCACTAGTATCGATTGTTATAGGATCAGTCATAGGTGTGATTGCTTCGATTTTGCATCACTATATTATGACTAGAAAAGAAAAAACTAGCTAAAAACATAGTAAAAAGCTCCGAATAAGAGAATGGAAAAGAATCTTATTCGAAGCTTTTTGATTCATTAAGGAATGCTATATATCATCTTAAAAAGTACTCACCGCTCACGAGGAGTGGTGACTGCGTAGCGTATCTTGAATGCCGAGACCGAGCTGTTCTTGTTCGCGCTCTAGCTGTTCCCACGTGAGAGAACGATGACGCAATTCGACGTCGGTCGCCATCGATTCGAGCGTTCGCTGTTTCTCGATGTTGTCGAGCCAATAGTAGAGGTCGATCCCGTCTTCATGCAAGCGCCAAAACGATTTGACGACCTCGAACTCATCGGCCCATTCTCCGACCGGCTTGAATCCATACTTTTCAACGAATGGATACGGACGTTCTTCCCCGAGCGGATCGATCACGTTTCGGACGAACATCGGCTCAAGCCCGGCGTGAGCGGTCGCATCGAGTAATCGCTTCAGTTCAGGCATCGGTTCGATTTCAATGTGTTCAAACACGTCAAACCAAACTCGTTTGATGTCCTTGTCCCACAATGTAGCTTCTATACTATACGGGGCGCCGGCAGAGGAGGGGGCGTACATCGTCAACTCGAATGAAAACGGAACGTCCTCTTTCGCTCCGGGTTCTAGTACAAGCGATAGTGGAATCGGGACTTCTTGAATATCAGCTTCTCGATTGAACTCGTTTCCTTCCATGGTGATGTCTTTGAACGTCGTCAAGAAGGTCAGGGTGAGTTCCTGTAATCGAACGACATTCGTTGTCGGGTTGGAGACGTGCAACGTACCCGTCACGGTCTGCTTCGGAATGAGTGCTGCCGGGTCAAACGTGATCTCGGCTTCAATCTCCGAAAAGAACCATTTCTTGAATCGATTTCCCCATTTGGACATGGCGGTCGCGCCCCTTTTCTCTAATAGTCTATGCTGTTATATCTGTTCCCGATTCCATTTTTGAAAAAACATTAAGAAAATGGTTGCTTTTTATAACTGTCTCGCTTATTATAGAGGATGTCGAAACAATTCAAACCATCGCGGGGTGGAGCAGTCTGGTAGCTCGTCGGGCTCATAACCCGAAGGTCGTCGGTTCAAATCCGGCCCCCGCAACCAATTTTTATTTAATTTCATATGTCGTCGCGGGGTGGAGCAGTCTGGTAGCTCGTCGGGCTCATAACCCGAAGGTCGTTGGTTCAAATCCAGCCCCCGCAACCAATTTTTAAATGAGATAGCGAAACGATAGCGTTTCGTGTTTTTTTTTGCTTAAAATGAAGTGTACAATGAGTACGTATGAGAAGCGATAAAAGGAGAACCATTCATGTATACATTGATTACGCATTCTGCGGCGGAGACGCAGGCGGTGGCAGAACGTTTGGCCACACTCGTCGAAGCAGGGACGGTCATCACGTTAAACGGTGACCTCGGTGCCGGCAAGACGACGTTCACACAAGGGTTCGCAAAAGGACTCGGTGTCACGCGGAACGTCAACAGTCCGACCTTCACCATTATGAAACAATACAAAGGGCGATTACCGCTCTATCATATGGATGTCTATCGTCTCGAGGATACGGGGGATGACATCGGTCTTGAGGAATATATCAACGGTGATGGTGTCGCCATCGTCGAGTGGTCGAACTTGATCGAGTCCTCGCTCCCGGAAGAACGCTTGGCCATCACGATTGAACGGGTCGGCGACGAAGAACGTAAACTGACACTTGCTCCGACGGGTGAGCGTTACGTTCAAATCGCCAAGGAGGTGCTCGCATGAAGCAATTGATGATTGATACAGCGACGACACGTTTGTCAGTCGCGTTAAGTGAGGCTGGAGAGATTCAAGCCGAAGCGACGGTAATGGTCTCAAAAAACCATGCGGTCACACTCATGCCGATGATTGAACAGCTCATGGCAGCGGTCAAGTGGACACCGAACATGCTCGAACGCATCGTTGTCACGACAGGACCCGGGTCGTACACGGGAATTCGGATTGGAGTGACGACAGCGAAGACACTCGCCTATACGCTCAATCTTCCACTCATCGGTGTATCTGCCCTTCAGCTCATGGCAGCGGCCCCGAATACCGATTTGCCGGTCGTTTCATTGATTGACGCGCGCCGTGGCAACGCGTATATCGGATATTATCAACACAACAAAGCACTCACACATGATCAGCACGCCTCCGTCTCAGATTGGTTGCGACTGAATAGTCAAGGGCGCTTCCTTGTCGTCGGAGACGTGGAACCGTTCCGTGACGTGTTAAGTGAATATGACTATATCGAAGCACCGGCTGCCCATCGATATGGGCGTGCGAGTGATTTGGTCGTCTTCAGCGATGAGACGAGCGATGTTCACTCGTTTGAACCGGAGTATTTGCGACTCGCCGAGGCGGAAGCGAAATGGTTAGAGGGACAAAACAATGGCTGACGTGAAAATTCGTCGGATGACGTGGCTTGATGTCGAGGAAGTGACGAAAGTCGAAGAAGCGTCGTTCGCCATCCCGTGGACAAAAGAGGCGTTCATGAATGAGATGCTTCGAAATGAACAGGCCATTTACTTTGTCGCGGTCCATGACAAACGGGTCGTCGGGTTTGTCGGCGTTTGGACAATCGTCGATGAAGGACATATCACAAACATTGCCGTCTTACCTGAGTTTCGTGGACAGGGCATCGGCAATCAATTGTTAGCGGAACTTGTCGCGTTCGCCAAGTCAAAAGGACTCGTCGGATTGACGTTAGAAGTCCGCGTGTCGAACGTTGGCGCGCAAAAACTATATGAACAGTTCGGTTTTATGCAAGCCGGTCGGAGAAGACGCTACTATCAGGATAATAATGAAGACGCCTATATTTATTGGGCGAAGTTAGGAAGTGAGTCAGAATGAACACATCACTGATTCTCTCGATCGAGTCGAGCTGTGACGAGACGTCTGTTGCGCTCGTCAAAGACGGAAAGACGTTATTGTCGAACGTCGTCTCTTCTCAAATCGAGAGTCATAAACGATTTGGTGGCGTCGTGCCTGAAGTGGCGTCTCGTCATCATGTGGAACGCATCACGTACGTGATTGACGATGCATTGAGTGAAGCCGGCGTGACGATGGAAGACGTCGATGCGGTCGCGGTCACACAAGGACCGGGTCTCGTCGGTGCCCTTCTCGTTGGGATCAGTGCGGCCAAGGCGTTGGCATTCGCCCATCAAAAACCGCTCATCGGTGTCCACCATATCGCCGGACACATTTACGCGAACGAACTTGTCGAAGAGATGCAGTTTCCGCTCGTCTGTCTCGTCGTTTCAGGGGGACATACAGAACTCGTCTATATGCCAGAACATGGTGTCTTCGAAGTCATCGGGGAGACACGTGACGACGCGGCAGGTGAGGCGTACGATAAGGTTGCGCGCACGCTCAGTCTCCCATATCCGGGAGGTCCTGCGATTGACCGCCTGGCAGCGGTCGGGGAAGACACGTACAACTTCCCACGCGTTCGTCTCGAACCGGGTAGCTTTGATTTCAGTTTCAGTGGCTTGAAGTCATCGGTCATCAACGCCGTACACAATGCGGAACAACGTGGAGAGACGGTCATCCCTGAAAACTTGGCGGCGAGCTTCCAGGCGAGTGTCGTCGAAGTGCTCGTCGAGAAAGCGATTCGTGCCGTGAAGGAAAAAGGGGCGAAGCAATTGCTTGTCGCGGGTGGTGTCGCGGCGAACCGTGGCCTCCGCACAGCGCTTCAAGAAGCTGCTACAGCTGAAGGAATTCAACTCGTCATTCCACCGCTTGACCTGTGTGGGGACAATGCGGGCATGATCGGGGTGGCGGCACATCACGCGTATGTGCGCGGTAAGCGCGATACACTAGCGATGAACGCGGTTCCTGGGTTATCCTTAGAAGAGAGCATGACAGTCTAGGGGGAAATAGAGACATGACGAAACGCATCATCATCGGAGGGCTCATCGTACTACTCGTCGTTGCGACGTTCTTACAAGTACGTGAGATTATCCGCGCTTACAATATCGCCTATCAAGAGGAGATTGTTCCAGAAGAGACACGAGTGAAGTCACTCACTGGAGAAGAGTCATTAGAAGGTATCGGTCGCGTGACCGGAGAGAATACGCTCATCGAGTCACTTTATGGCTACACAAGTGTCGTCGACCAAGAGCCGGAGCGTGTGATCGTCGTCGATCGCAATCTCGGGGTACAGCCAAAAGCGAGCGACGCTTATTATGAAATCGAGCGGGGTCGCGAGGCAACGGAAGAAGAAGCGGCAAAGTTTGATGATTTGATCGAGGAACTCGATGAACAGCAACTGTTCGCACAAGTCATTTCGACGCATGAAGCACGCTATGTGACGAATGGCGAAAAGCCGATGACGTTCTATAAAGTGTTCACACGTGACGTCGACACGAACGAGGCTGTCTTCTTTATCGCTGAAGACGGGACGAAGCTCGACTTCCATACAATCGGATTCCAACCACTGCGTTACTTCTAACAAAAAGGTTCAGCCACGAGGCTGAACCTTTTTGAGTGCTTCAAGTTGTTGAAGGAATGTATGGGCGAACGCGAGACATGCTTCCTTTTTTTCATCCGTATCCGGGTCGAATTCAATCTTGAGCGCAGGAACAAGAATGTTCGCACCGGCAGTTTGAAAGGCTTGCTCGACGGTATCGACGGCTGCACAATATTTGGGATAGTCCGTGTCCCCTGAACCGAAGGCGGCACACGGCAAACCGTTTAACATCGCCTCTTCCAAATCATATACGAAATCCTCGGCCTCATACGGAACATCTCCGTCTCCCCACGTATACGTACCGAGTATGACCCCATCGTATTCGGCGAATTGCTCGATACGTAAGGATTCCAAATCGTCAGATATCGATACATCGTGTCCTGCGTCCTGCCATGTATGTCGAATCAGATTCGCGATGTCTTCCGTATTGCCAGACATGCTCACGTACCCAATCAATAGTTTCATTGTCATCACCTCAACAACAGACTAATTGAAAATGATTATCAATGTCAATGATAACGTTGATTGTACAAACAAAACCACGCCTTCAAACAGAAGACGTGGTTTTGTTATGCTTTTGGTTGTCGATAATTCTCTCGATGCCACGTATTGATACGACTCACGATGAACACGAGAAGGGCGAGGATCCACATGAAGAGCGTCTCTTCATAGAAGTGGGCCCACACCGATCCAGGCGCATAGAACGTGTGAACGGTCACATCGACCGGCCAGACGACGACACGGATGAAGAGCGTGCTCATGAGCAGACCACTGAAGAGACTGAGTAGTATCCCTGGCCACGTCTGAATGATGAAGCCGATGACGACCGGTAAAAAGTAAAAGAGAATAGACGGGACGATGGTCGGCTCCCCGCGGATGAGTTCAGACACGAACTCGGTCCCGGTCGGCACGATGTAGGCGAGTCCCGTCAGGAACGCTTGAATGAACTCGATTCGCATGGCACGGGTACGCATCATGTATGGAGTTCCTCCCATTCCGCATAAAGTGCGGTAATCGATTCTTTCGCCGCGTCCGATTCGGTCGATAACTCCTGGGCACGGGCGAAGTCGTTGAAGACGTCCGGCTCACAAAGCAACTGTTCGATCTCATCAAGACGATTCTCATGTTGCTCAATCGCTTGCTCAATCTCTTCGATGCGCTGTTTGATGCGGCGCTCTTCCCGTTGCTGCTCTTTGTCAGCGCGCTGTTTTTTCACGACGACCTGCTTCGTCTCTTCACGGGCGAGTCGCGCCAGTTCCTCGAGTTCTTCTTTCTTCTCGACGTAGTACGAATAGTCTCCGAGATACTCGTCGATGCCGTTCGGTGTGATCTCTAGCACACGCGTCGCGAGTCGATCGATGAAGTAGCGGTCATGCGAGACGAAGAGAATCGTGCCCGGATAGTCGAGGAGGGCATTCTCCAAAATCATCTTCGAGTCGAGGTCCAAGTGGTTCGTCGGCTCGTCCAGGATGAGGAGGTTCGGTTGCTCGAGCTTCAGCTTGGCCAAGGTGAGTCGTGCCCGTTCGCCACCGGATAGTTCATGGACACGCTTCATGACGTCATCGCCACTGAAGAGGAACTGTCCGAGCAGACTCCGCACTTCTTGCTCGCGCATGAGCGGCCAGTCGTTCCAAATCTCATCGATGACACGGTTCGCGTCAGACAAGTTTTGTTGCTCCTGGTCGTAGTAGCCGATCTCGACGCCGGTCCCGTAACGGATCTCACCGGTGAGGGCGGCTTGTTGTTTCGTCAACACTTTGAGGAGAGTCGACTTCCCGACCCCGTTCGGACCGACGAGCGCGACGGATTCTCCGCGCTGTAGCTGGAAACGGAGATTTTGAGCGATTGCTTCCTCGTACCCGATGGCGAGGTCACTTGCGCTCAGCACATCGTTCCCGCTCTGACGTTTGATGGAGAACGAGAGAACGGCGCTACGTTCGTCACCATCCGGCGCATCGAGGCGATCGACTTTCTCGAGACGTTTCCGCACGCTTTGCGCTCGTTTCGTCGTCGTCGCCCGGGCGATGTTTCGCTGGATGAAGTCTTGCATCTTGGCAATCTCTTCTTGCTGCGACTCAAACTGCTTCTTCTCTTGCTCGTAGAGGGCGGCCTTCTGCTCGAGATACTTCGTATAGTTCCCGACGAAGCGGCGACTCCGGTGACGTGACAATTCATAGACGACCGAGACGACGCGGTCGAGGAAGTAGCGGTCGTGGGAGACGATGAGGACGGCACCTTTATAGCCGCTCAAGTACTTCTCTAGCCAGGCGAGCGTCTCGATGTCCAAATGGTTCGTCGGCTCGTCCAAGATGAGCAGGTCGGGACTTTGAAGGAGCATCTTCGCCAAGGCGAGACGTGTCCGTTGTCCCCCGGAGAGTGTGTCGATTCGACGCTCGAAGTCGTCCGGATAGAAGCGCATCCCGTGAAGGACCGAGCGGATGGTCGCTTCATATTGGTATCCGCCACGCTCTTTGAACGTATGTTGCTCTTCATCGTAAGAGGAGAGGAGGCGTTCGTACGCAGCGGCGTCATTTAGGATTCGTTCTGAGCCCATGTCAGCCTCCATGCGACGGAGCGTCTTCTCTTGCTCGATCAAGTCCGTGAAGACGGTGAGCATCTCATTCCAGATCGTCTCGTCGGATTCTAACCCTGAGTCTTGGGCGAGATAGCCGATCGTGACGTCTTTTGGCTTCATGATGTCCCCGAAGTCATAGTTGTATTCACCAGCGATGACTTTCAAAAGCGTCGACTTTCCGGCCCCGTTACGACCGACAAGGGCGACGCGTTCGCCTTCCTGGATTTCGAGTTTGACATTTTCTAAAATCGGCTCGACGCCGAAGGATTTGGATAAGTTGTTGACTTGCAGTAGGATCAAGTGAAAAAACCCCTTTCTCTCTATTTAGTATACTGTATTTTTCAGCGATTTTAGGTATATTCGTTGAGTGGTCATGTGAATTCGTTTACAATCAAGGTGTATGAAATTCAGATTCGTTTGTAACGTGTCGTAAAAAGGAGGCTCTTTCCGTTGAGTCAAAACGAACCAAAGATTCCACAAGCGACAGCCAAACGGTTGCCACTATACTATCGATTTATTCAAAGCCTGCATGCTTCAGGGAAACAACGTGTCTCTTCAGCAGAACTGAGTGAGGCGGTCAAGGTCGATTCGGCTACGATTCGCCGTGATTTCTCGTACTTCGGTGCGCTCGGTAAAAAGGGATATGGCTATAACGTGCAGTATCTGTTAGACTTTTTCCGAAAGACACTGAATCAAGACGAGATTACGAATGTCGCCTTGGTCGGAGTCGGTCACCTTGGGACGGCATTCGTCAACTATAACTTCCTTAAAAACAATAACACACATATCGTCGTCGGGTTCGACGCAGACGAGACAAAAGTCGGCACGACGATGTCAGGCGTCCCAATTCATCACGTCGATGAGATGGAACAAATCATGAAGCAAAACAAGATCGACGTCGCTATTTTGACAGTACCTTCTGCTTATGCGCAGTCCGTCGCAGACGACTTGGTGCGTTTCGGCATCAAGGGCATCTTGAACTTCACACCGGCACGACTCACTGTACCGGATACGGTTCGCGTCCATCATATCGATTTGTCGATTGAGCTGCAGTCACTCATTTACTTTATGCAACACTATCCAACCGCTGAGGGGGTCCATCAATAATGGAATTACTAGCATCATCACTCGTCGTCGGGATTCCGGGTGGGGCGAGTCTATTCATCATCGCCATCATCGCGCTTATCATCTTCGGACCGAAGAAATTGCCGGAGTTTGGTCGCGCGGCCGGACAAACGCTTCGTGAGTTCAAAAATGCAACGAACGGCATGATGAACGAGCACGACGAGAACGACAAGAAAGCTATCGAAAAGAAAGAGCAGTAAGCCATGAATCATCAACCTGATCAAGAGCGGGAACTCACCGATCACTTGACAGAGCTGCGGAGACGACTGATGCTATCTGCATTTGTCGTCTTTGCCTTCTTTTTGATGGCTTTGCCGAGTGTCAAATATGTACTCGCGTATTTGCAAAAAGACCTCGTCGAACGCGGGCTCGAACTGAACGCCTTTGGGGTCGCGGACCCGCTCATGATTTACTTGAACTTGGCGCTCATCATCGGCCTGATTGCGGCGAGCCCATTCCTACTGTATCAAGTGTGGGCGTTTGTCGCACCCGGTCTGCATCCGAATGAGCGGAAAGGCACGCTTGCCTATATCCCGATCATCTTCGGACTGTTCTTGATTGGCCTTGCGTTCGCCTACTACTGGTTGTTCCCGCTCGTCCTCGATATCTCGACGGACCTCGGGCAAGACCTCGGACTCGAACAAATCATCGGGGCCAACAATTACTTCACGTTCTTGTTGCAGCTGACAATTCCGTTCGGTCTATTGTTCCAACTACCGGTCGTCATGATGTTCTTGACCCGAATCGGTGTCGTGACCCCGTACTTCTTATCAAAGATTCGAAAGTACGCATACTTCGCCCTATTCGTGATCGCGGCGTTCATCACACCGCCGGATTTGACGTCGCACCTCATGGTGTCGTTACCACTCTTCTTCCTATATGAAATCAGTTTATCGATTTCACGTATCACCTACAAAGGGGTGCTGCGCCGGGAAAAAGAGGCGATGGTGCAAGAACAGATGGATTTAATGAAACAGATGAATGAAAAGTGAGCACTGCGTCAAATTATGACGCGGTGCTTTTTTTGAATATTAGGGCTATGCATTTTTGAGAAAACATCTTAAAATTAGAAGGAATTCAACAAAAATGGATGTTTTTTGAAAACTTATGTATACATAAACAGAAATGAGGAAGCAGATGAACAAGTGGTTATGGAGTACGCTCGTCGTACTCATATTGTTGATTGGACCAAAAATGGATGCCCTTGCAGAAGGAGCGGCAAAACCGGACGTTTTGCCAACGGGAAGTGTTGTATCAAACAGTGAATATGTATGGCGGTCGGGCGACCCAGAGACGATTGTGCATATGCGCACAGGAGAAGTGTATACACTTCCCGTCCGCGTGTCGGTTGAACATAATATCGTTGGACTCGGAGACGGTCGCGTCATTTTAGATGCATATGGCGAGGTCCTCATTTGGGATCCGATTACCGATGCGATGACGTCATTCCCGAACGATTCGAGTAGTGGTCTCGATTATCTTCATGCTGTGAATCAGGATTTAGAAATGATTCTTTGGAAAGGACATACGACGTATTCTGTCACTTCATTGACGGGTGAGATTCTCGGAACGTTTAATACGGAAAGTATATACGAATCGTACAACCTTCTTGCTGACGGCACGGTCCTAGTCTTCGCAAACGGTGAAATCACGAAACGAGCCATCACGGGAGAAACGCTTGAAACGCTTGGAACATATACGGACAAGGTACGATCTGCCCAATATATCGAAGAAGCGAATCAATTAGTGGTCAAGATGTCCACCGACTCACATCTCCGGATTTTTGATTTGACCACGAAACGTTGGATTGAAAAAGAGGCGGAATCTGTCACGAATCTCCTGTGGAAAGACGGGATTTACTACTTCACGATGCGGAAAGTGTTTGATACGTATTACGTGAGTTACAATGTTGCCACTGGAGAATGGAAAGAATCATCGGTGGATGACACGTTTGTCAATCTAAGAGGAGATTGGTATGTGCTATCCCATGATGTGACGGCAGGGTATACGCCGGAGTCATTTTGGAAAGCGCCACGACAACTGTTGATCGATGTACCGAAAACGACGACACGATATGAAGTGAACCAATCCTATCAAGTGAACGGAACCGCTAAACTGATTGATGGAACATCCATTCCTGTCAGTGGGACAGAATTGTCGGCAAAGTATCGATATTCTGAGAAGAAACCGTTTGTCTGGGAACAAGGTAAGTTGACGATGAACACGAATGGCGGATATTCTTTTGAATTTGGATGGAACGGGTTAGAACGAACAGAAGACTTTGCAGCATCTAACTATGTTCCGCTCACACTCGATCCGCCAACAGGTGTTTTAGGGCCCATCACAGGAACAACGGCACCGAACACCCCAGTATTCGTCAGTGTGACGAAAAGCACCTCTCAGTACACTGACTCACTAGATTCATTGGTCAACTATCAGTCGAAAACGGTTCAGTCAGACGAAACGGGACGCTTCACTTGGCAACCGACGCGCTGGTTCGCACCAGGATCGCGTGTGACCGTAAAAATCGGAAGCCCATCAAGTGTATATGCCGATCCAATTGAATTGGTGACGGTAAAAGAAAGTGAAGATACTTCACCGAACGACATCAAGCTTGTAACGAACTCTGTAAAATCAGGCGTGACATTACAGACCACGCCACAGGCTACTGTTGACATCGTTGCCCGTAGCGAACGCGGTTATGAAGCCTGGAGTGAGCAAGTAAATGAGGATGGGATGCTCCAAATCAAATCGTTTTCTCACATGTGGTTTGGTGTTGGGACAAAAATATACTATAAGTTACAGGAGGCACCTGCCTCACAGTTCCGTCTTGCGGAAGTGAAGGCGACGTATGATGCACCTACCTTCACTTGGACGCGGACACCATTGATGTACGATAAATCGATTGATGTAACGTCTAGCACAAATGAAGCATATGAAGTTTATCGGAATGACATCCTTGTGACAAAGACGAGTTCGATGCCTTATACGTTCGATACGCCATTACGCGAAGGCGATGTGATTCGTGTCAAACGCACGTATCGCGATGCCACTTACGAATTGACGAAGACGGTTCGCGCGTTCACACCTGTTTTGAGTGTCACGGACGTCATGATGACGAAGACACAGGCGACACTCTCGATTAAAAAGACAAGTGTGGCCCCGGTTCGTTTTTACGTAAATGGTGTGGCCGTTTCACCAAAACGGTTATCAACGACACGGTACACCATCCCGGCGAAACCGGGTGACACGATTCGTGTCCGTGCCTCTGTCGGGTCAAAATCCCGTGAAGTCATAGTGGAATTGCCGAAGACCTCGCTGTCTACGCTATCCATCAACGACGAAAAGTCGTTATGGGTCGGGTATGTACTACCGAACAGTACGGTGACACTAAAGAGCGGTACGAAGACAATTGCCAGCGGAACGGCAAGCAGTACAGGCCGTGTGACGCTACGATTCAGTCGACAACCGGTTGGAAGTGTCGTGACGTTGACGAGTCAGCAAGGGACGTATCGTCACATTCAGAAAAAGACCGTGACGGTCGGACCGGCTCCGACATTGTCATCGACCATTCCTTCAAGTGCGTCAAAGACATTGCGTGCGACGTCAAACGTGGCTTACGGTACACTCACGCTGATGCGTGGGACGACCGTTCTCGCAGAGAAAGAAGTAAAAACGACTTCGACGATTCTCAGTTTTTCACCGCAACGAAAAGGGACGCAGCTCACGCTTCGTCTCGTGACACCGAAAGGTCGAAGCGTAACGAAAACCTTCACCGTTCGATGAGTACTCGGACCATTCGCATGAGCGGATGGTCTTTTTGCTTTCAACATACCTGTGAGCCCTTCACTCATGTTAATATGGGAAAAAGAGGGATTTGAGGTGTGGGTCATGTGGTGGCAATGGTACGGTTCTGAGACGATCATGATGTTGATCTTTGCAGGGATATCCATAGGGATTGGAAGACATCTGTTCCTGTCAAAAACGGATAAGGTTCTCACGATTTCGTTTGTGAGTATGGTCATTGGTTTTTGTATGATGCTCGTCGGAGTGGGATACATAAGAGGATTTGATGGAATGGGGTGGTTCGTATACGGTTTGCTCCTATACGGTGGAAGTCTCCTTGTCTACTTGACGTTCACTATTTTTCGTTTGAAACAGGAGGAGTAAAGAGAATGAGTGATTTGACCTTTTTGATGTTGTTGTTTCTTGGATTGACACTAGGGATAGTGCTATCCATCTATCACGTGATGCGGCAGAAAAGAAGACGGTCCGTGTTACTCCTGATCGGTACATTCCTAGTTGTAAGTGGCTATGTACTTGTGATTGGCAATCTGGCATTTGGATACGGATGGGGAGCATTGTGGTGGGCGGTCGTTGGGCTCGCTATGAACGTCTTCGGTTTGATCGTGCATCTATTTGTAATAATCTATCATCTATTGAAAAAGCGGCGAGTCCGGTCATGAGAATGAGCGGATTTTTTCTGTTCAAACTTTAGACACTTTTACGTGAAATAGTGAGCAAAGTCATTGAATCTTATATTGTGAAATAGTACACTAAGGTCAAGAAGTAAATGTGATGTTTATCACAATATAAAACGAAACGTATTGTTTAACATAAAAGGAGAGACGACTCATATGAAAATCGCAGTCATCGGATGTACACACGCAGGAACAGCAGCAGTCAAAGGATTACTCGCCAAGCACGACAATCTCGATATCACCGTTTACGAGCGGAACGATAACGTTAGCTTCCTCTCGTGTGGGATTGCGCTCCACGTTGGTGGTGTCGTCCAACGTGCGGAAGAGTTATTCTACTCGTCACCACGTGAACTTGAAGAACTCGGTGCGACGATGCGCATGAAACATGACGTCTTGTCGATCGACTCCGAAGCGAAGACGGTCCACGCTAAAAATCTTGAGACCGGTGAAGACGTGCATGACACGTATGACCGCTTGATCGTCACGACGGGTTCATGGCCGATCGTCCCGACGCTCCCGGGGATCGAAATGAATGGAATCGAGCTCTGTAAAAACTACGCGCACGCCCAACGCATCATCGAGCGGGCGACAGACGCGACGAAGATTGCCGTCATCGGGGCGGGTTATATCGGAGTCGAGCTCGTCGAAGCGTTCGAAGCATACGGAAAACATGTCACGTTTATCGATAGTGCCGACCGCATCTTGAACAAGTATCTCGACAAGTCGTTCACGGATCAATTGGAAGCGGATATGACAAGTCGCGGAATCGACCTCGAACTCGGTCAGACGGTCGAGGCATTCCGTGGAACGAGCGGAAATGTCACACATGTCGTAACAGACAAAGGTGAATTCGAAGCGGATCTCGTCATTCTCTGTGTCGGATTCCGTCCGAACACGGGACTCTTAGAAGGACAGGTCGATATGCTCGGGAATGGTGCCATCATCGTCGATGAATATATGCGTACGAGCAACCCGGATATCTTTGCGGCAGGGGACAGCTGTGCCGTCTACTACAACCCGGCGCGTACACACGCCTATATCCCACTGGCGACGAACGCTGTCCGCATGGGGACGCTCGTCGCGGAGAACATGATGCAACCACGCGTCCGTTACCAAGGGACACAAGGAACGTCAGGACTTCGACTCTATGACTGGAATATCGCGTCGTCTGGTTTGACGGAAGAAGCGGCAGCACTCTTCGGACTCGAAGTGGAGAGTGTCGTCATCGAGGACGCGTATCGTCCGGAGTTTATGCCGACCGCAGAGAAAGTCGAATTCAAACTCGTCTATGAAAAAGGGACACATCGTATTGTCGGTGGACAAGTGTTATCGAAAGCAGATTTGACGCAAGCGGTCAACACGCTCTCGCTAGCCATCCAAAACGAGATGACGATCGAAGAGCTCGCCTATGTCGACTTCTTCTTCCAACCACACTACAACAAGCCATGGCACTTCCTGAACAGCGGAGCGCTTGAAGCGATGAAAGACAAAGTGAATGCTTAACAAAAAACGCGGAAGCTCATGGCTTCTGCGTTTTTTATAGATAGCGTGGTTCATCTTTCATCAAATTGGCAAGAAGGATGTAGATGAGAAAGTTAGCCGGCAAAAAGACGAATAGTAGCCGAATACCGAGTGATGAGATATTGACGTATTCAGCGATCCCACCGCATACTCCGGCAATAGAGCGGTCCGTCGCCGACTTTCGAAGTGTACGTTGCATAGTAAAGCTCCTTATGAGTTGATATGTAAATTTTACCATATGAGTGTTGAAAAAGCGCACCAATTCAATTGGCGCGCTTTTGATTTATTTTAGAATGTCGACGAGTTCATCGAGCACTTGGTTGGCAGACAAGACGCCACCAGACGTGTTCCAAATGTCATCACTGACTTCTGTCACTTCCCCTGCTTTGACAGCATCGAGGTCTTTCCACAACTGATTCGATTGCCATTCTTCGGCTGTCTTCGACCCGTCTGCTCCACCATATGTGAAGTAGACGATGTGGTCGCCCGCCATCTCTGGGATTCGTTCCATCGCGACTGGCTCAGCGAATTCCGCTTTATCTTGTGACGCTGGACGTTTGATGCCGACATCGTTAAGGATGACGCCGGAGAAGCTGTCATTGAAGTAGATGCGTGACTCGCCAGGAAGGAAGCGGACGACCGAGAGTTCTTTATTCACGGCGTCTCCGAGTTCTGCTTTCGTATCTTCGACGTGCTGTTCGTAGTCGGCCAACGCTTGATTGCCTTCCTCTTCTAGGTTGAGTGCGTTCGCATAAAGGGCGAAGTTTTCTTGCCAATCACCTTTCAAAGTCTCTGACATGACCGTCGGTGCGATTGCGTTCAATTTGTCGTAAATGTTCTCTTGACGAAGTTTCGTCCCAATGATGAGATCTGGCTTGAGTTTCGCGATGGCCTCTAAGTTGACTTCACTTTCTGTCCCGACTTCCGTGACGTCTGTCATCTCAGACTCGATGTGCGGGTACCACGGGTCACCGTTCCAAGATTTGACGGCTCCGACTGGTTTGACGCCGAGGGCGAGAAGGGCCTCTGTCCCTTCGTTCGTCAAGACGACGACGCGTTCCGGGTTTTCAGGTACGTCCGCCGTTCCCATCGCGTGCTCAATCGAGCGAGTCGCTGTTTCTGAACTTGTATCGTTCTCTGTATCGTCAGACCCGCCGCAAGCAGCGAGGACGACGGTTAAGCAAAGCGTAAGTAACGCGAGCATCCATTTTTTCATTACAATTCTCCTCTATGTAGGTGATTTTCCTTCCTGACTATAAGTGATAATGATTCTCACTGTCAACCCCTTTTTATGGAACGCAATATTTGCTATGGTAGGAAAGGAAAGAAGTGAGGACATGAAAAAACCTTGGATCAAATTACTTTTCTTGATCATCTGTTTACCTATTCTAAGTTATATCTCCTTGCGCGTCGGTGTGATTGCGGTCAGTCATGAAGATGTGATGACGTTCCAAGCGGACGGGGGATCTCAAGCGATGATTGCCTTAGCCGACAACCGTATCCCACGGACGGTCGTCGCGCTACTCGTCGGTAGTGTCCTAGGTCTCGCCGGGCTCATTTTTCAACTCGTGACCCGCAACCCGCTCGCATCTCCTGATATTTTGGCGGTAAACGCCGGAGCGAGTCTGGCCATCGTGCTCGTGACGCTTTTTGGGTTCAGTAGTATCGCCTCGTTCACGACAGCCTCGCTCATCGGAGCGTTTATTGCCGGCGTGATTGTCTATCTACTGAGTGCGAACGGAGGGAACGTCATGTATATGACGCTTGCCGGGGCGTCGCTTGCCGCTCTATTCAGTTCCTTCACCCAGTCGATCATCGCGTATGAGGAAGGCGCGCTCGATGAGGTGCTGTTCTGGCTGACCGGGTCGGTCGCCGGACGATCGCTCACGCTCGTCGAGACGTTGTTGCCATGGATGGCGGGGGCGGTCATTCTCGTTCTCTTGCTCAGTAAAGAGTTAGAGACGTTATCGCTCGGAGACCAGGTCGCCCGTTCACTCGGACAAAATGTCGGCATCATCAAGTTCGTCGCCGTGACGCTCGCCGTCGTGCTCTCCGCATTCGGGGTGGCACTTGCAGGACCAATCGCATTTGTCGGTCTGCTCGCTCCGCATTTGGCGAAATATCTGTTCGGGACGGCATTTTTCGCTCGTCTCGCCGGAAGTGCTCTCATCGGTAGCGTCCTATTGCTTGCGGCGGATATTCTGGGACGCGTTATCCTGTTCCCACGCGAAGTGACCGTTGGGGTCGTACTCGCCGTCATCGGTGGGGCATTCTTCATCTATCTCGTCAGTGTCAGACAAGGAGTCTTTAAATCATGAAAACATATCGCTTTCGAAAAGGTCCTGTCTCGTTCACGCTCCGAAAGCGTGAAATCGAGTTGGCGCTTCTACTTGTCGTCGGATTGCTCGTGTCGATTTATTTCGGGCTCGCCATCGGTGACACATTCCTCAGTCCCGCCTCACTCGCTGCCTTGTTCATTGGAGCAGGGGATGCATTCGAGCAACTCGTCGTCTTCGAGTTTCGGATGCCACGTGTGTTGATGGCAATCACCGCCGGCGCGAGTCTCGCTGTCAGTGGTCACTTGTTACAACTGACAATCAAAAACGAATTGGCATCCCCGGAGATTTTTGGGATTGTCGGTGGCGCAGGGGTTGCGACGGCCACGTTCTTCACGGTTTTCTCCGATGAGCGAACGAATCAGCTGTCAGTGCCGCTCGCCTATATCCCCATCGCTTCGTTCCTTGGGGCAATTGTTGTCGGGATGTTCCTCTTCTATTTGTTGAAACGTGGAGTCCCACCTGTCCGGCTTGCACTTGTCGGGATCGGAATCAGCATCTTCTCGCAAGGAATCGTTCAGTTCATGATGCTCGCCTCGAACGTCTACCGAAAGAACGATATCCAACAATGGCTCACCGGTACCGTCTACGCCGCGACGTGGAATCAATTGAAGATCATGATTCCGTTCGTCCTTCTCTTTTTACTGGCAGCCTTCTTGATTGAACGTCATGTTCGTCCGCTCCATATCAGTGAAGCGACAGCGACGAGCATCGGCGTACCGGTACGCGGGATTCAGCGTGGGACGTTGTTGCTTTCCTGTTTACTCGCCGGCATCGGTGTCGCCTTTGTCGGTGCAATCGGGTTTGTCGGGTTGATGGCACCTCATATCGCCCGACAAGGGTTGAAGCTCCCTTACATCTGGGCGACGCTACTTGTCGGGGCGACGATTGTCGTGTTGGCGGACGTACTCGCTCGGACGATTTTTTATCCGTATGAACTACGGACCGGCGTGATGACAGCCGTCATCGGAGCACCGTATTTCTTCTACTTACTTCGACGGATGATGAAAGGAAGCATGAGATGAACACATTTGATTTGAAACACGTAACCATCGGATATGAACAGAAGACGGTGCTCGAACAATTATCGTTCTCCATCCCACATGGGAAAATCACCGTCCTTCTCGGCGCGAACGGCTGCGGGAAGTCGACGCTCCTCTCGACGCTTGCGAGACAGCGAGATGCACTAGGCGGGGAGATCGCATTTCGGAACAAACCGCTCGATTCGTATCGAGCGAAAGAGGCGGCTCGACTTATGGCATTCATGCCACAAGTGAACGTGGCACCGGATGGACTGACCGTCGAACAGCTCGTAAGATTCGGGCGTTATCCGTACCAGACGTTCTTCAAACGATATTCGGAAGACGATGAACGGGCCGTCGAGCGGGCACTCGCCTTCACCGATACGGTATCGCTCCGTGACACGCTCGTCAGCAACCTTTCCGGAGGACAAAAGCAACGGGTATGGATCGCGTTGGCACTCGCTCAAGAGTCGGAGACGATTTTGCTCGATGAACCGACGACATACTTGGACATGTCGCACCAAATCGAGATTTTGGATTTGATGTACCGATTGAACCGATTGGAAGGAAAGACAATCATCATGGTACTTCACGACCTTCACTTGGCCTGTCGCTATGCCGATCATGTTATCGCATTAGCTGGCGGTAACGTGTATCGTGAAGGCAGTCCGAACGATGTCGTCGATGAGACGTTCATGAAAGATGTATTTGGTCTCAAAGTCGTGGTGACCGAGGATCCGCTATACGGGACACCGCTCTGTGTACCATATTCGCACTACGAGTTGAATGAAAAACGACCGACCTGAACCTAGTCTGCGGACTAGGTTTTTTTACGGAAAAGCAGGGAAAAAGAGTAGGGTAAGTGCGTGTCATGTTTTCTACCTAAAGGAGGAATTTTTCATGGCTAAAAAGGAAAAACAACCGTATCACATCGTCACGTTCACGTTCCCAGAAGAATCAATCTCGTATCAGGCGTTCAGTAAGCTGAAAAAGTACCATTCGGATGGGCTCGTCGGTTTTGAACAATTGGTCGTCATCAAGCGCGAAGAGAACGGGGCGTTCTCGTTCGAGGATGCGGCGCAGCTCGCACCGGTCAATAAGTCGACGAAAGGTGCGCTCATCGGGATGGCGGTTGGAATCCTCGGAGGTCCGTTCGGTATCCTGTTCGGGACACTAACAGGTGGTCTCATCGGCGGCACGAAAGACGTAAAACATTTACAAGGCATCCAAGACACGTTCAAACGGACGGTCGGTAACATCGAACCGGGTCAGACGGGTGTCATGGCCATCGGGGATGAATTCGATCCATCGATTTTAGACGGGCTTGCAGAAGAGTTCGGAGGGACAGTCACGCGGACAGACGAGGAGCTGTGAGACATGAAACTCGGGATCTTAGGTGCCGGGAAAGTGGGACGTACGCTCGGGGAGCAGTTCGAACGAGCAGGCTATGAGGTGCTGTACGGGACACGGACGGAGCGGGAAGGGACATTGACGCTACAAGAGGTCGCCTCGACAAGCGATGTCCTATTGCTCTGTACGCCGTTCGCGGCCGCAGTCGACCTGTTACCGACACTCGACGGACTGGATGGGAAAGTATTGATTGATGTGACGAATCCAATCGCCATCGAATTTAACGAAGTCGAGCGACCGGACGGGGTGTCGGGTGCGGAGTATTTGCAGCGACTCATTCCTGATACGAAAGTTGTGAAGGCGTTCAATCAGACAGGGGTCGAGAATTTAGGCGATCCGGATGGCTCCGTCATGTTCGTCGCGGGTGAAGATGAGGAAGCGGTGCGGCTTGTCGTCGAACTATCGAACAAGATCGGCTTCGATACGCATCCGCTCCATGGGCTGAAGCTTGCTCGTGAGTTGGAAGGGTTGGCGTGGCTCTGGATTCATAATGCGGTGAAAGAGAGAAAATCACGGGACTTCGCCTTCTACTTAACAGAAAATTAAAAGACGATCGGGGCGATATGCCTCAATCGTCTTTTTTGATTAAAAACCTGTATAGCGATCAGAGCGTGTTTGAAGCAGCTCAATCGTCTCGCGCTCAATCTGCTCGACTTCCCGTTGTTGCCAACCTGGCATGAGGAACGCATCGACGAGTGCCCAAATGCCTGTGATGAATGCACCGAGACCGAGCGTCAAGACGACGAGTAGGACCATGGCGATTCCTGAACCGATTTTTTTGAAATAGAAACGGTGCGCACCAAATGCACCGAGGAAAAACCAAAGCAAGTAGGCGACGAGCAAGCTACGTTTTCGTTTTTCGACTTCGCTGTTCACGAGTAACATTTCTTCTGTCGTCAAATCCATACGCGAATCATACATAGGACTCCAACTCCTTATCCATAATTGTTATAATGAGTTCGCACTCAAGTATATCGGAAAATGGATTTGTTTCCATGATTTCCTAAAAAGAAAAGAGGTTCTTTTATGCTTTTTCCGATTTTGACGTTCATCGTCGCCTTCGTTCACGTCGTTGGTGGGGCGATTGCCCTTTATCAATATCCACAATATAAGCGCATGGCCATCAGTGCCATCGTGCTCGGGTTCGTCTACGGTGGGTTGACCGTAGCTGTGATTGGATTATGACGAACAGACCACTGCGTTCGCGACTTCAAATGAAGAGCGGTTATCAATTAGGGACATACTTATTTTTAAGTCTCATCATTTTTGATTTACTCTTAGGCGACGTGCCGAGAATCTCGTTTGCGATGTATGCAGTTTTCTTTTACTTTTGGCAACGGGAGCGTGTAGAAAAAGAAGAGAAGGGGTTAGCCGAGAAGATGAAGCGGAAGTCGGATGAGTGGACGATCACATTCGTCGTCTTGCTTTGTTTGGTAGGCTATGTGGTCTCCCTTGGCCTACAATATCCTTCTGTTTCGTTGCTCGAACTGAGCATTTATGGCTTCTCGACAATCTTCTGCATCCGGGCGTTGACCTTGATCTATGCGATGCACCAACAACAGCTCGAATAAAACCCATCCCTTCGCTGAGAAAGGATGGGTTTTATTTAGGAAGCCGCTCGTCGTAAAACGAGCTTTTCTTTTACATAAATTCCGCTATAGACGAGGAAGCAACCGAAGCTGACCAACAGTCCGATGTAGACGCTCATCATGAACGGGGTGAGGAGCGACCCGATTAAAATCGTCGAGCGTGATAAGAAGTCGGCGCCGGCGAACGACGTTCCGGCAAACGCCGAGTACGCACCACGTCGGTCTTCTGGCATCATGTTCGCCTTCTCCGTATTCAATACGGGCGAGTACAACAATTCGCCGAACGTTGCGATGAGCATGAAACCGAGGAGGAGCATCATCGAGTTCGCGCTCGTGATGACGGCGTACCCGATCGTGTACAACGCGAGTCCGCCGAGTAGCGTATGCTTGTTTGAGAAACGTGAGGCGAGACGTTGAATGAAGAATGTCAACACGACGACGATGAGCGTGTTCTCGATTTGAATGAGACTCATCATCCGCACCCCGTTGATTGTCCATGATTCAATCGAGAGCGGTTCGAATGAATCGGCGAGCCGGACCGCGACATAACTGCCCATTGAGAACTCGGCAGCGAGGATACACATCGAGCCGAAGACGACTTTGACGAACGGGCGGTCACGCCAGGCGATTTGATAACTTTGGAACACGTCGACGAAGACGAGGCGAAGCTTTTGAGAGGTCCACGTCCGTTTCGTGTCCTCGAGGAAGATGGCGTACGCGATCGGCAACATGCTCGACGTGAACGTCAAAATCCAAAACAGTAACAGTTGGTTGCTGACATAGAGCCAGCCCCCGAGTGCCGTCCCGATCGTGATTGAGAGGTTGATCAACCAGTAATCGAGCGCATAAACGGCTTTTCGGTTCTCAGGTGTTGTCGCGTCGATGATGATGGCACTCATCGCAGGCCGCCCGAGGTTATTCGTGACCGTGAAAATCGTATAGGCGATCATAAAGACGATCATCTGGTCGAACTGAAGACTGAGCGTCATGACGAGAAACATCGATGCCGTGAGGCTGGCCGTCAACACGAGAAGTCGCTTTCTTGAAAACTTATCGGCGAGGTATCCCCCGATTAACCCGATCACGTATCCGAGACAGACGAGCGAGATCAAGAAGACTCCCGCTATCCATTCGTTGAACGCTTTGACAAAGAGAAGTGCCATGAACGGCATGATGGCGAATGAGACCGAACGGTTAAAAAATGATGTCACGAGTCGAACTTTTATTGGTTTAGGTATATCTTTCCATTTCATCTTGTCACCTTCCATTCTGTACCTGTATGATAAACAAGACAACAGATTTGAAAAATGGACGACATGGGGAAATGATGTCCACTTTTAAGGGGGGATGTGACGTGGATGCATATTTATTTCGATTGTGGAAAGAGTGTCGGGATGGGGCGTACACGATTTCCGATATGGCGGAAGCCATTCATTTAAGCCCGAAACAGACGAAGCGTCATTTGGCACGGTGGCAAGAAGAAGGGTGGCTCACGTATACGAGTGGACGCGGACGGGGAAATTTGACGCGTCTCGAATGGCTACGACACGTCGAGCGTGATTTGGCAAAACAGTTGCTTGACCGCATGGAGAAAGAGTCGGTCGAGGCAGTGACGAATCAACTGGAGTGGGACTGGTCGCCTGCGCAGGCAGGACGGTTCATGCGCCAGCTCGAGAAGAAGTTCGGTTACGTCCAAACGTCGAGCGATGCACTCATCATCCCGCGACGCCGTCACTTTTTGACGACACATCCGCTCGAGGCGGCTGACATCCACAGTGCCCACCTCGTCCAGAACGTCTTCAATCGTCTGTTCATGATTGACGCGTCCGGGGAGGTCACGGGGGAACTTGCGCATCACTATGAATGGCAGGGGAGTACGCTCGTCTTGTTTCTTCGGAAAGGGGTCCGTTTCCATGACGGGTCGCTCATGACGAGTAAAGATGTGACGAAGAGTCTGCGCATGCTCGTTCAGTCAGATGCGTATCGCTATATGTATCGGCACGTCCGGCATATCGCATCGAACGGCACGTATCGCGTCGACGTCACGCTCGACCGGCGACGGAATTCGTACATCCCGAAACTGTCGATGATCCATACGAGTATCGCCAAAGGAAGTGTCGGGACTGGGCCGTTTCAATTGGATCGCCATGACAAGGAGAAGACGGTCCTCCTCGCCTTCGAGAATTATTTCGGGGTGCGGGCACTCCTGGACCGGGTCGAGTTCATCAAAGTGCCGGACGGATACGATCCGACGTATCGGATCTCATCAAGGGATTCCAAAGAAACTGGACACATCTCGACACCGTCTGGGTTCGGGCTTGTCATCTTGAACAGTCATCCGAATAGTGTGTTCGCGAATGAAGAGGCGCGGCATTATATGCATCGCTTGATTGCGGAGATTCGACCGGAGATTGGGACGTTGAATGAACGGAGAACGCCGAACGACCGAGGGTTTCTCGGTTCGATGAGCGAGACGTATCGCATTCCAAAAGGAACACCTGTCTCGTTCGACCGACCGATTCGCATCAAACAGACGGACTTCACGAACGATACGACCGACTGGATTGCCGAGATGTTGACGCGTCACGGCATTGCTTATGAGTTCGTGCCCATCAGCTTTAAAGATTCGATTCATGACAAGACGTATTATGAATACGTTGATTTGGTGGTTCACGGAGAAGTGTTCGAGCGGAACATCACGCTCGGGTTTGAACAGTTCATGACGAACGAGTACTCGCCCCCACATAAAGTGTTCCCTTATATCGAGGGGATGGCGGAACGGATCGGACAATATGATGACCTGCCGTTTGAAGACTGGTTGTCGCTGCACCGGGAGATCGAGCGCGAGTTGAAAGAGAAGTCGTACTTCATCCCGCTCTATAACGAGGAGCGAACCATTCCGTTCCCGGTCGAGCTGAAGGACGTCTGTGTCGACTTGTTCGGCTATTTTGATTTTGCGAAACTATGGATTCCATCATAAGGAGAGATATTGTGCGTAAGAAGTTACTAATTGGGTTTATGATTTTTTTTGTAGGACTGTTTTTGTTTGCGCTATGGGATGGTGAATTCGTCGCCTTGTCACTCACGGGGCTAGGGTTCACCATCTATGGCTATCGACACGAAGAAATTGAAAAGCTTGAGGAAAAGGTGAGCAAAAGAATCATGAGACAAGTCGATGCGACACTCATGAACATCACGATTTACGGTTTGCTGGTCATTGGCGTGGTCATTAATTTCTTCTTAGATAAACCACAACTCTCATTGATTGATACCATTTATGTTGCATTAGGTGTATTGTTCGGTCTGCGCGGACTTCTCATTCGAAGTGTCTATCAAGAAGAGATACAGGATCAATCGAAAGTTACAACCATAAGAAAAACCCCGAGCTCATAAGACTCGGGGTTTCATTATGCGGATTTGTCCGTGCCTTCTTTTTTGACTTTTCGGGCGAGTGCCAAGATTTGATATACTTTGAAAAAGTCGTAAGCGGCGACGGCGATGATAAAGTACGTCCAGAAGCTGAAACCGTACTCTTGTACCGAGAAGTACGCGAGGACGGTGAACAACACACCAAACGATAGACTGAAGAGCATCATCACTTTTAATTGTCGCGGCATAACTGCCACCTCATTTCTACATTAAAAATAGTACGAGCATCACGAGCGCGTTGTTAAACGCGTGGATGGCGATCGGAACGATCAATCGTCTTGTCTTCGCATACGCGTAAGAGAACGCGAAACTCATCGCGATATACACGAGGAATCGATTATCTTGGTGGATGAGTGCGAATAAAATCGAACTGACACCAAAGGCAATCCAGAACCCAAAGCGTGCGTTCAAGTTCCCGAACAAAATATGACGGAAAAGAATCTCTTCGATGATCGGTCCGAGCAAGACGACCGGCAAAATCATGAGTGGAATAACTTCCACCATATCAGCGATGTTTTGTGTGTTCATCGATTCGACAAGTTCGCCCGAGATGGCCGTCTCAATCAAGTTCGCCACGATGACGAGCCCGTATTGCATCAAAATCCCGAGCCCGATCCATTTGACCGTGTCGTTCAAGTTCGACTGGATACCTTGGGCTTTGTATTGTTTCAAGTCTGGCCAGATGAGCAAGATTGACAGAACAATCGTCACACCGAATCCGATGGCGAGCCAGAGCCCGACGAACGTTTCTGTTAGCCATTCCGGTCGTACTTCGCTGAGGACGAGCGGGAATAGCTGGACGAACGCATATAGTAAAATCGGGGTGAGGTGCCGGAGACGAATGTTAGGCGCCATCGAAAAACGGGTATTTATCGATTGGTTTGAGTTTAGTGTAGCCAATTCAACACGTCCTTAATATAAGAGTGAACCTACCTTTTTCTCATTGTAACAAATAAGTTCTCTTGACCGCGAGTAAGAGCATTTTTTAATGTTCCCCACTTGATTTTTTAATCGGCTCATACTACACTTATCAATGTTAGCACTCCTTTTAACTGAGTGCTAAAACCTTACGATACACATTACATCATTCATATTCGGAGGAGGGTTTTTCCATGTTAAAACCACTAGGCGATCGTGTCATCATCGAAGTCGTGGAGAAAGAAGAAAAGACGATCGGGGGCATCGTGCTTCCTGATACGGCGAAAGAAAAGCCGCAACAAGGGAAAGTCGTCGCAGTCGGTACAGGCCGCGTGACGGACGAAGGCAAGCGCATCGATCTCGACGTGAAAGAAAATGATTTGGTCATCTACTCGAAGTACGCAGGTACCGAAGTGAAGCATGATGGAAAAGAGTACTTAATCGTTCGCGAGAGCGATATTCTCGCAATCGTAGGCTAAGCACCATTATTCAAAAACTTTTTTAGGGGGAAATGAACGATGGCAAAAGATATCAAATTCTCAGAAGATGCACGTCACGCGATGCTTCGCGGCGTCGACGCACTCGCTGACGCAGTCAAAGTAACAATTGGACCAAAAGGACGTAACGTCGTCCTCGAGAAAAAATTCGGTTCACCACTCATCACGAACGATGGTGTGACAATCGCGAAAGAAATCGAACTCGAAGACCGCTTCGAAAACATGGGCGCGAAACTCGTTGCTGAAGTCGCGTCGAAGACGAACGAAGTCGCAGGGGACGGTACGACAACAGCGACAGTCCTCGCACAAGCGATGATTCGTGAAGGGCTCAAGAACGTCACAGCGGGCGCGAACCCGATGATCCTTCGTAAAGGGATCGACAAAGCGGTCACACGTGCGCTTGAAGAGTTGAAAGCCATCTCGAAACCAATCGAGTCAAAAGAAGCGATCGCACAAGTTGCGGCCATCTCGGCAGCGGACGAAGAAGTCGGCGAATTGATCGCAGAAGCGATGGAGCGCGTCGGTAACGACGGTGTCATCACAATCGAAGAATCACGCGGCTTCACGACAGAACTCGACGTCGTTGAAGGGATGCAGTTCGACCGTGGATACTTATCACCATATATGATCTCAGACTCTGACAAGATGGAAGCGTCACTCGACAACCCTTACATCTTGATCACAGACAAGAAGATCTCAAACATTCAAGAAATCATCCCAGTGCTCGAGCAAGTCGTGCAACAAGGGAAGCCGATCTTGATCGTCGCTGAAGATATCGAAGGCGATGCACTCGCGACACTCGTCTTGAACAAACTCCGTGGTACGT
Source organism: Exiguobacterium profundum (assembly GCF_042652865.1). Classification (GTDB taxonomy): domain Bacteria; phylum Bacillota; class Bacilli; order Exiguobacteriales; family Exiguobacteriaceae; genus Exiguobacterium; species Exiguobacterium profundum. The sequence continues at coordinate 89,766 of NZ_JBHSHG010000007.1, read as the reverse complement.
TCAACGCGGTAGCCGTTAAAGCACCAGGGTTTGGTGACCGTCGTAAAGCGATGCTCGAAGACCTCGCGACACTCACAGGTGGTCAAGTCATCACAGAAGACCTAGGTCTCGACCTTAAATCGGCATCACTCGACATGCTCGGTCGTGCATCGAAAGTCGTCGTCACAAAAGACACAACGACTGTCGTCGAAGGTGCCGGGAACGAAGAAACGATCAAAGCACGCGTTCAAACGATCCGTAACCAAATCGAAGAAACAACGTCTGACTTCGACCGTGAAAAACTCCAAGAGCGTCTCGCGAAACTCGCAGGTGGCGTAGCCGTCGTCAAAGTCGGTGCAGCTACGGAAACTGAGCTTAAAGAGCGTAAACTCCGCATCGAAGACGCACTCAACGCGACACGTGCGGCCGTTGAAGAAGGAATCGTGGCGGGTGGTGGTACATCACTCATCAACGTCATCCCAGCCGTTCGTGCGTTGCTTGTAGAAGTGACAGCGGATGAAGCGACTGGTGTCAAACTTGTCCTTCGTGCACTCGAAGCACCGGTCCGTCAAATCGCGGAAAACGCGGGTGAAGAAGGTTCGGTCATCGTCGAGAAACTTAAGAACGAGTCAGTCGGTGTCGGGTACAACGCGGCAACTGGCGAATATGTCGACATGATCGCACATGGTATCGTCGACCCAGCGAAAGTGACGCGTTCAGCACTCCAAAACGCAGCATCTGTCTCAGCGATGTTCCTCACAACAGAGGCCGTCATCGCAGACAAGCCAGAAAAAGACGCTCCTGCAATGCCTGACATGGGCGGCATGGGTGGAATGGGCGGCATGATGTAAGAAGGTTTTTATACGATTTTTAGATATATATATATATATATATATATTAAATTAAAAAGATAAATATTTCTATTTTTTGAAATTAGTGTATTAATTTACTGTTTCTTGATTATGAGATTCATCTCGTGATTAGGGAACAGTTTTTTAATAGGTAATTTAGTTTTAATGTCAGTTATTGTAGTATCGAGATAGTGAGTCTTTTTGAAAAAATTTTAGTTTTTAATCTCAATAGACAATCTATGAAAAATTATAAGCGTTTTTTTGTATAAAAACTTTTATAAACAAAATAGGGGTGGGAAATTGAATAGTATTAATGATTTTTACATCAATTTAGCTAAATTGGCAGTAGAAGAAAGAAAGCATGATTCAATAACTTTAATAAAAAAAAGCATTAAGCACTTTAAAGAAAGCGACCCGATTTTTGCAGATCAACTAAACAGAATATTAACAACTTACCAAAATAGATCAAATGTTTTTAGGAAAAATATTGAAGCCCCTTTACCTATCGATTTAGACAGTAAATTAGAGTTGGTAAAGAAAAATTTTATGGAGAACGAAAAAAATATATCCTGGCCTAAAGAAGTTGATAATGAATTAAAGAAAATCATAAAAGAAAGAAACTTTGAGACAAAATTAATGAAAAATGAATTACTTCCAATTCGTTCATCTTTATTTGTAGGAGAACCAGGAGTAGGGAAAACATTAGCGGCCAAATGGATTTCAACTACTTTAGGTAAACCACTAATAACTCTGAATTTAGCTGCTATAATGAGTAGTTATTTGGGTAAAACCGGAAATAATATTAGGGCAGTTATAGAATATGCTAAGAAAAATGATTGTATTCTATTACTTGATGAATTTGATTCGATTGCCAAAAAAAGGGGAGATGATTCAGAAGTAGGTGAATTAAAGAGACTTGTAACCGTATTACTCCAAGAGATTGATGATTGGCCATCCTCAAGGTTGCTTCTAGCTGCAACTAATCATCCAGAATTACTAGATCCTGCAGTTTGGAGAAGATTTGATAAAATAATCCATTTCCCTAAACCAAGGAAAGATGATTTGATATATACTATAAATGGATTATTAGAAAATAACCCATTCGAAAATAAGGGAAATTTTGTCGAATTATTATCTTTCTTATTAGAAGGATTGTCTTATTCTGATGTTACTAAAGAAATTAATAGTGCAAGAAAAGAAAGTATACTTGATGAGGTAGATATTGTTAAGATTTTTGAAAATATTATTTCCGAAAAGTGTTTAATTGAAAATAAAGATAAAAAAATAAAAGTTAGCTTTAAGCTTTTAGAAATGGGTTATTCTCAAAAACGTGCTTCTGAAATAGTAGGATTATCGAGAGAGACAATAAGAAAGTACACAAAATAAGTTAACTTCAATGTACTAAGGAGAAGCCATGAAAAATTACAACAACTTTTTATTAGGTAATGGTGAAAGACTAACGGAAGGAGTAAAGGTTAAAAAAAATGGTGGCGAAAAGAATCCCCCTTATGAATGGGGAGAAGCTAAAGAGCAAGTTAAAGAATGGTTAACTGAAGCAGTAAAGGAATTTGAAAAAATTCCCATTGAAGCTAGTCCTAGTGGGGAAGTAAGTGCCGTTATAACAATGCACCCTCGTTATACATCTAAAAGTGATTTCCCAAAAAATTTGTTCGAATCAGTAGGGATTCGTGCTGTAGGAGGGCGCTCCAAAAAAGTTAAACCAAGATCATGGGGGATTGAGAAGCACCCTGAAGCTGCTATAACGGATGAAATATTTGTAGTTGGTACAAGAGAGAACTTTCAAAAGTGGGCACAGAGTATGAGTTCTTGGTCAGAGGACTCTAAAAGTGGTTTTGAGATAACTCATTTGGAAGAGATTAAAGCATTTACAGTCGAAGACAAGATTAAGCTTAAGCAAATAATATTAACTGAAAAAGCGAATCAAATTTTATTTGAGTTCGTATTACATGAAGGTTCTAATACAAAAGTTTTGGAAGATTTCAAAGAGTATTCAAAGATGAATAATGCCGACATTATTTCTGAAAAAATCCGGAGGGTCGGTAATCTTACATTTGTTCCTGTCTATACTAATATTAAAATTGCAAATCAACTTGCACAATTTACATATGTACGTGTTCTTAGATCCATGCCTCAACTTAGAACTTTAACGCCCGATATAGAAAAAGAGGAACTTCAAAGCGAAATTCGACTCTCAGAGAAAAAAGATGTTGAGGAAGAATTAAAAATAGCAGTGTTCGATGGGGGAATCCCTAAAAACTCTCCGTTATTGAAATGGGTAAATTTGATTGAGCCTGATGGAATAGGAGCGGAAAATCAAAAGTATTTAGAACATGGTCTTAGTGTGACTTCAGCTCTACTTTTTGGTTCTTTAGAATTGTCACAGGAAGCTATATTGGAACCGATGTTTAAAATTGATCATATTAGAGTTCTAGACGAGAATTCCGGGGTAAACAATGACTTTGATATGTATGATGTTTTAGACAGAATAACTTCAGTAATTGATGAGGCTAAAAATATTGGAAAGCCATATGATTTTATTAACCTAAGTCTAGGACCAGATATTCCTGTTGAGGATGATGAAATAAATAGTTGGACTGCTAGTCTTGATATAAGATTAGTAGGTAATGAAAGTTTTGTTACAGTAGCAGCAGGTAACTCTGGAGAAACTGACGTTAATTCTGGGTCAAATAGGATTCAGCCTCCTTCAGACGCCGTCAATGTTCTCACCGTCGGTTCTTGTGACACTGATGAATTATTATGGGAGAGAGCTCCATATAGTAGTATAGGACCAGGAAGATGTCCAGGTATTATAAAGCCGGATGGTGTAGTGTTCGGTGGTAGTTTGAAAAAAGCATTTGGAGTTTTAGGTCCTGGGGAGGAGCCTTTGTTACTTGGGACTACAGGAACTAGTTTCGCAGCCCCCTCACTGTTAAGGTCTGCGATTAATGTGAGAAATCAATTGGGTATTAGCTTAAGCCCTATAGCAAACCGAGCTCTATTTATTCACAAAGCACATAGGAATCAGAATATCCATAAAATTGAAGATGTAGGATGGGGAAGATTTGAAACAGACTTAATGAAAATCATTACGTGTGGCAGCGATGAAGCAATTGTGATTTATCAAGGTGAGTTACCGATAGGCGAGCATTTAAGAGCTCGAATACCTATGCCGAATGGAAAACTAAAAGGAATGGTTTCAATAACTGCCAGTTTAGTTATTTCACCGGAAATAGACCCAAGCTATCCCAACAACTATACTAAAGCAGGACTGGAAATTGCCTTTAGACCAAATTCAGATAAGCGTAAGCTAAACAAAAATGGTGTGTTTTCCGAGCACGCAGAGACTAAGTCATTTTTTAATCGAAAAGGTATATTTGGTTTAGCGGAACTAGAATTAAGAGAAGATGGGCATAAATGGGAGCCATGTTTAAAAGCTACTAGAAAATTTCGTGCATCTACCTTAGTAGATCCCGCATTTGATATCTACTATCATCATAGAGCAGAAGGACAAGCTTTAAAAAACCCTAAACCCATTCCATATGCTTTGGTTATTGGAATGAAAGCTCCGAAAGTTGAAGACTTTTATAACAGGGTCTTTAGAACCTATTCGAATATTTTAGTTCCATTAAGTCCGAAAACTCAAGTTAATATTCGAAGTTAAGAAAAGAGGCGGGATAAATGGCTAAAATTAAATTCATAGTCATGATTGTTACATCTCTCACTTTAGTATGTAGTCTAGTGTTTTATCCACTGTTCATCGATATTTGGATTGAAAATGATTCAGGTGCTATATATGAATTTGCTAAAAATATATATCAAAAAAAAATTTCGTTGATTTATTTCATTCTTATTACTGCTGCGGTTCTCGCATTTTCGTTTTGGCTCTATAGAAATTATAGAGAGGAGATTGAGAAATATGAACAAGAAAGCAGAGAAACAAGTAGAACACTACTCAGAAAATACAGAGAATTAAAAGAGTTCGATCAATTGAAAACTTTATACTTAACTATGGAAAAATTTTGTTTAAAATATGATTTGATTTTTGCTGTTCAAATATATAGTTACCATACAGTGGCGGAAAAGAACGTTATGCGTTGCAGAATAGATTACGTAGACGGATTTGTGAAAGATCGAAAAGATTTAAACGGAATGATTCAACAGAATTATTATTTAAACAAAAGGGTATATAAGGAATATAAAAATGCTATCCAAAAGTTTTTTGAAAACGTAGATGAGGTCGATGCTTTATTACGTTTCATAGCGAAATCTGTAGAAGAGATTGAGAATAAAGAAATAAATCAACTCAAACACCGTGATGCAATTTTATATGCACTTTTGGAAGATTCGATAGATACGCTAAATAGTTACTATCCTGATTCTAACAACGTTTTTATTAAAGATAACAAAAGAATTAAACTTGAAAATTTACTTAAGGATCGAAGACTTGGGATATACAGAGGGATTTTATTGAACGGATTTTATAGTTTTTTTTACGATGGAAAAGGTTCGAAAGAAGGTAGACAATATATAACTAATCCAATTACAATTAGTCAAAAGAAATATATAACATTGATTTCTCTAGATCCGGAAATGCTAAGTGAAGAAGAAGGAGAAAAAAATCAGCAGTTGCGCATGTACGTGGAAGAATTCGAGAACATGCTTCACGATGAATTTGAAATAAAGTATAATGATAATGAAGGAGATGAATACAATGCAACGTAAAAGTCCTACTCCGGAAGCTCAACAAAAGATAAATAGAGTTATTAGTCAATTGAATGAAAAGACCCAACCAACTAATAGAAGGTCACCTATTCGCTCGAATAATTCTTCGGTATTAGGAAAGTCGAAAAAACCTGTGGTTATAAAATAATTTTTTTAATTTATGCGATTAAGCATCCTGTTTTTTGGGGAAAGCTTAATCGCATTTATTTGTAAATAGAGTATGTAGTTGTTTCAATCAGCTGTAGAAGTTAATTTGATTTGATTCTTACGCACTTTGAGAGAAAGTACATTGTTCCAATTCTGATTTTAAAGAACGTTTAGATAATCAATGCAAAGGAGATGATTAGCGGGTTCACAGAACTGTAGTTCATGACGATGACACAGGACATGAGGGGAACGAACATCGCTACGAGAATGAATGCAATATTGAAGTAAAAATATGTGATGTGGATGCAACTGTTGCGTACCTATTTATCATCTAAAGTAATTAAATATAAGTCGAATGCATGCATTATTTATTTAAATCCTTCTCCAGTTACTTTTGTATAGTGAATGCATATGATGTATGAAAGGATGGAGAATGATTGGTGATTTATTATACATATCAGCATGAAGATGCTTGGAAAGCTGCATTGGAGCGAGGGTATCTACAAGGTGATCTTCAGTACGCTTTTTTCAACGACGAAGGGTTTGAATTTTTTAAACCAGCCTATGATTGGATGGTTGAACAATATGAGCAACGAATTGGAATTTCGTTATGTGGGAACTATCCGGTCTGGTGTTGGGATGAGTTTCCTGACTTAAGCAGGGGTGGACATATCGGACAAGGGAACAGAGGTGTTGTGTTGACAGTGGGATTACCGGATAATCAAGTACTAGCTTCAGAAATTTCATTTTGGGAGTTTGTTCCGTATCACTCTACTTTTTGCAATATAGCCGAGACCTTTGATCACAGGGAAAATATTAACCCTGCCTATACTCGAAAGTCATGGGAAAAAATCTTTGATAAAACGTGGTGTGAGGAGAAGGGGATTCATCGGTCTATCGAGGCACCAGACTATCAATACGTGATTCATCGTATTGAACTGCATCAAGTTCGGGCTGTCATGCCTTTTTAGGACTTGGATGATTGTTTGATGGACCGGGTTCGAGGATTAGCCTGGCAGCTCAATAATAATCTTAGCTTGAAGAAGTCGATTCCGTTCTGTCGGGACGTGCCGAAACGCTAAACGATATTATGTTTTCCACCAAGCTTTCCATCGTGAGGGCTTTTTCTTATTCTCAAGTAAAGGAGCAAGTTGGGTTGCCATCGCATGTGCAATTTGTTTACCTGTTCTAGAAGCCGATTTATTTTCCCAAACTGTCTGAATTGAAAAACCGACGAACTGTTCAAGTAACTCGCTATTAAGTGTTAAACTGTTGCCGCCGCTTTGAACGAGTACACCACCAGGTAAAAATGTCTTCGCTTCAGTACGATCATGATGCGTTTTGAATGCGGACTCGTAAACGATAATTTCATTTTCGTTTTCAGGGTTTACACAAATATGATCTGCTTTTGACATAAGGGTCATCGCCCACAAAGTCTTTCCACGGTGGTTCACGATATCGTAGTTTGGAAGGAAGTCATGTTCACTTGCATATGTTTTTAGTTCGGGAGAAATTTTAAATAATACTTCTTTTGTTAGCGACAAATAATCTTCTTTTAGTCGTTCAATGTCTTCTGAAGTTATTGAATCTAAACGTTTGGACAACTCACTTAAAAAAGTGAAAGGAAAAAGAGGATCTAAGTTACTAACCAATTGATATACGTCAAACGATTGGTCTTTTGGTTCCCGATATTTAGAATCGATTGGAATCATCAAGATTCGACGAAGGAGCTGAGGTTTTGCGAGAGCCCCTGAAATATTAGACGTTGTTATTAAAATCGGAAACACACCTGTGCGGTCATTTGACCAAGACTTTACGTTATTTTCACCTTGAGTCGTTGTAAAGAAGTTGTTTGGGACCTCATCAATGATCAGTGGATTCACCCAATCGGAATGAAGGTACGCATCAATATAATCATTTGCAATTCGTGTGCTCGCTTTTTTACCGTTTGGTGGGATTTTTAACATGGAATACGTAGGGATTGATGAATAGTCAAGTAACGTTGAGAAGTATTCACGGACGAGTGTTGTTTTACCAGTCTGTCCATCACCGACGATATTCATTACAACAGGAATATCTTCCTTAGGTAAGTGATTTTCTGTATAGATGTCACGAATTTTCCAAATTAGGGGTGACGTGAGCAAATACAAAAGTCCAGTAAATACTTGATGTCGCTCATCTCTAAATTTGTTTTGCTCGTAACTTTCAATCACATCGATGATTCCGTTAGCAGAAGGTGTTACTTTGGCTTGCAATAAGGTTTTTAAATAATCTTCGCCGATGATAAAATCTTTCTCTTCAAAGTCGAATTGCCACATGAGTTGCTGATTAATATCATAACTGGATAATCTTTCATCTATAGCGAGTCGGACTTGTTTTCTGATTTCTTCTGTATTTGGCTTTCTTCGTCGCCCTGTTTTTGTCAGAACGAGCGGTAGGAAAGAAGGTACGACTTTTTCTTCAAAAACCGTATCGACTTTGTGCGTGTGTAGTTTTTCGATTTCTGGTTTTGCTTCCTGAACAAGTGCTTCTGGTACGTTAACGTCAATTAAGAAAGATTCAATCACTTCGTCAGGTTTTTCTCGGACTGTATGGAGCAAGGAATGGTCAATATAGTCAATGGTATCTCGCTTGATTTCATACCACATATCGTACATTTGAGTGAAAAAGGAATCGTTTTTTGAGCCCGTTCGGATGAATAGTAACTCGTGATTTTTGCCTTGAAGAGCCGAAGTTGTTAAATTTGCGCTACCTGATAATATTTTATAGTGATCGTCATTTTCTAAAATATAAGTCTTATGGTGAATGGGAATGGAATGTGCAAGATGAATCTCGAGTCTTTCATCCAGTAACGCATTAAAAGTTTCAGATTTTAGCAATCGAATATTTTCAACTCGATTCGTAATATCAAGAAGCTGGTTGATTAACTGAAAAGATGTTCCGGTGAAACCGTGAATGATTTCAACCTTTTCAAAAGATGGCATCAATTCATTAATTAGTTGGAAAGAGCTTACGTATGTGATGGCACGTAACGAAGTAAATCCTTTGATTTCATCTTTAAAATTGGTGTCAATAAACTGATCTTCATTCCAGTCGTAATAACGAATCATTGATTATCACCTCCTATCAAAATATTCCCGAATCTGTAGCTTGGCACTCTAATGATTTTATGCGAGTTTGAGTTCATCGTTGTCTATACGGTGAGCATTAGGGGTAAAAAGTAGATGATTGAAAAATATTGTCACGTCAGATATGCAAGAAAACAGAAGAAGGGACAAGTGTCATGGAAATCGACAAAGTCTTACTCTTTGAACAGCGAAGTGAATTCCGAGAATGGCTACATCAACATGCAGATGATACACCCTATTGTTGGGTGATCCTCAGTCGTAAAAATAGTGGGAATGGATTACTGTATCTCGACGCTGTTGAAGAGGCGTTGTGCTTCGGATGGATTGATGGGATTGCTAAGAAGACAGCAGAGGGAGAATTCGTCCAACGTTTTTCACCCAGACGACAAAAGAGTAATTGGACGGAGCTGAACAAAGAGAGGGTAAGGCGTTTGATAAGACTCGGGCTCATGCAAGAACGAGGGTTGAGTGTTCTTCCTGATATGAGCTTTACGTCGTTTATTGTTGATTCAGAGATCATATTGCGGTTGCAGGAAGATCCTCGAGTCTATCAGAACTTCATGGCATTTCCTGAACTATATCGCCGTATTCGAATTGATACGATTCAAAGCGTTCGTCAAAACCGTGAGTTGTATACGAAACGGCTCGATAAATTGATTGAGAAGACGAGAGCAAATGAAATGTACGGACAATGGAATGACGATGGACGTTTGCTTCATGATTGAGTAGGGACATGAATTGATCTAATTAATTGCGCGAATGAGTCAAAATCGTCAATTTCCATAATGGATATACTCAAGAAATGTGAAAAATGTTGAAAGTCGAAACTTCCCTTCCCTTTGTTCGTAATGAGTAAGAAAGGGGGATACTTCGATGGCACCACGTTGCACGAATTGTCAGTATAAATGGAAAGTGAAAGAGGTATGGTCACTCGGATTTTCAAAAGACGGAAAAGCGTGTTCGAACTGTGGACACAGGCAATACATTTCTGGTGAAACTCAGCGTCTATTTACATTAGGCTATTTGAGTCTTCTATTTGTTCCATTTCTTCTATTTCGAATCCGATTAAGCGATGAGAATAATCCATTCCTGTAACAAGGATAACGAAAAACAGGACTACGATGCGTAGTCCTGTTTTTGTATGGTCTTAACATTCAATCCGTCTGCTTCCGGTTATACATCACGACGCTACCGACGAATGCAGCAAGCGCCCAAGCTGTGAGCAAACCGAGTTCTAGCCCGACGGCACCGAAGTTCGCACCGTCTTCCACTTGATGAGCCACATCAATCAAGAGCACGTTCGGTAAATACTCGAGCACTCCGATGATGGCAAAACGGTCTTGTAGTGGCAACAACATCGGTGAGAACGAGAAGAAAAAGAACGGTAACATGACAATCAATGAAGCTTCCATGACTGTCTTCGTCATCAAGCCGAACATCGTTCCGATCCCGATATAAAAGAATGTCGAGACGATGAGCGCGAGGGCGATCACAGCCAGATTTTTTGGAGCGTAATCCATCAAAAATGACGAGGCTACGATGAGGATCATCGTCGTCACGAACGTGAGGGCACTCTTTCCGAGCAAGATGTCGAGCGTGCTCGCCGGGGACAACATGAGCCCGCGAAGCGTGTTCTTCTCTTTCTCTTCGGCAATCAACGCACATTGTACGAAGATGGCCACGAGGCTAAACGTGATGTTGATGACGAAGTACGTGATATCGACGCCGCCGTCACCGATTCGTGAATAGAAGACGGCGAAGAAGAGCGGCATGATCAAGGTCGACGAGACGAACAAGTTTCGAGACAAATCCTTGTAGTCTTTCTGGAAAATAGCGAGTGCACGTTTCATTGAAAAAGTCATGATAATTTCCTCCCTGTCACTTCGATAAAGATATCGCCGAGTGTCGGCTCGTTGGAATGGATCGATGCGATATTTTTAGCACGCATCTGTTTATGGAGCCAGTCCGCGCCTTCGTCGGTTTGTGTCACTTCATGCGTCTGACCGTTGTTCAATTCAACTCGCATCGATCCTGTAGCATATTTCCTGCGCAATACGTTCGGAGCATCGAGCAGTTGAATCGACCCTTGATGTAAGAAAGCGACACGGTCACACAGCTCTTCGGCTTCCTGCATATCATGTGTCGTCAGAAAGATGGTCGTCCCGTTAGCCTTCAACCGTTCAATTCCTTTATAGATATGTCGAGAGTTGACCGGATCGAGAGCCGATGTCGGTTCATCTAGAAACAGTAACTCTGGCTCATGAAGAAGGGCGCGTGCGAGTGTCACCCGTTGCAACATCCCTCTAGAGAGTTTGTCGATGCGCTTCTTCCGTTCCCCGCTGAGGTTGACCATGTTCAATACCTCATCGATCCGAGTCTTTGGTTCATCATAAAGGTCACAATATAAGCTCAGGTTCTCTTCTATAGAAAGTCGTGTATAAAGACCACTATTGTCCGTCAACACGCCGATGCGTTTACGGTACTGTTCTTGTTTCAAATCAGCGACCGGTACGCCGAAGACGGTAGCATCACCGGCCGTCTGTGCGAGTTGTGACGTCAAGATTTTTATCGTTGTCGTCTTTCCAGAACCACTCGGTCCCAAGAATCCGAACACTTCCCCTTTTCCAACTGTAAACGTCACATCATGTAACGCTTCCTCGTTCCCAAACAACTTCTTTAACCCGTTCACTTGAATGATTGGTTCCATTCCCGTTCCTCCTTGTCGATGTCGTCTTGCTTGTCTCTATCGTATAGGGAATGGGGGAAGGCCGCACTAAAATGGCGATAAATGGCGCTTGTCAGGAGTTGAATGAAGCGAATAGAACTGTGAATGGAGACTATTTGAGCCCCATCATCGTCTTCAATTCTGCCATTTTTGTCTTGGATAACGGAATCGTTGTCTTCTCTGAATCATCCAAGACGAGACTGAAGCTATTTTTCGTATAGGTGATGACTTCGCGCACACGTTGTAAGTTCACGAGATATGACCGATGGCAGCGGAAGAAACCGTACGGAGTCAAACGCGTCTCGAGCTCGTTCATCGTGAAGACGCTCGGGAACTGATCCGATTGACTATGTAAAATCGACTGTCCGTCCTGACTTTCGATGAAGTCGATTTCAGGAGGGTCGAGTAAGATGATTTTTTCGTTCACTTTCGTCGGAATCTTCTCGAAACGGACGTGGATGACCTCAGATGAGATGTCTGTCTCATCCGCTTCTTCCGGTTCCACATCTAACAGGCGCAAGTGACGATGGTCGATCCGATAAACGGTCGATGTCATGAAGAGCGCACTCTCTATGTTGCTTGTCAACACGAGGACGGCTTTTTGTCTCGATGTCAATGTCTGTAACGTATCGCGTAGAAGGTGGCGTGTCTCTTGGTCCACGTCTTGGTCGGGTTCTTCAAACACATACAGGTCACGGTCCTGGAGAAGCAGCGCGGCGTACTGTGTGCGTCTGACAAGGGAGCGATTGAGACGGTGGAGGCGATGCTTGCGGTAAGTCGTGAGTTGGAGTTGCTGCATCACCGAGTCGACCGAGTCAGTTGAATCATATATGCGCTTGGTGAAGCGTAAATACTCCTCGATGGTGAGTCGGTCGTATAAACCGTCCCTTATGGAGAAGAGGGACAGTGTTGAAGCGTGGTCGATGTTACCGGTATAAGTCGTGATCTCCTGACTGATGAGACCGAAGATGATTTCCCGAGAAATCACGCCGCAATGAATGGCGGCCAACTCACCTGGTTGGATCGTAAATGAAATGTTTTCGAGAATGAGTGTGTCTTGTTGGCGAACCGAGACGTTTTGAAAAGTAAGCACCGAATCCCTCCCTTTTTAGTGGAATTATACCATTATCTGATTTAGAACTCGGAAAGTGATGTGTAATCATTTAAAAAGGTATTGTATGATAAAATGGATATAATTTGAAATCAGAAGAGAGTAGGTCTGTTGCATGGTTAAAGTCGTTCCATTCACATTCGAAGAAAGTAGTCTACATAGCATCGATGATACAGAAACATATGTGAACTATCCGGTGATTTACATTTTGAACGGAGAGAAAGAAGCATACATTGGTGAAACGGTTCATTTTAAAAAGCGAATGAAGCAACATCTAAAGCTTAAACAAACGGAACGGAAACAGCTGAGCCAAATTCATCTCATCAATCATGACAAGTTCAACCGTTCAGCAACATTTCATCTCGAAACAAAGCTCATCAATTACTTCTTAGGAGATGAGAAATATACTCTTCAGAATAAAAGTAAAACTGCGAACGACTTCACGCACAATTACTACAATAAAACTTACTACGACAACGAATTGTTTCCCGAACTTTGGAATGAATTACATCGGAAGGGACTTGTTCAAAATGAGCTTCATGCCATTGAAAATAAAGATATCTTTAAACTGTCTCCGTTTAAAGAATTGTCTGTCGAGCAATTAGATTTAAAAGAGCAGGTTCTTGATTTTTGTGAAACGCAAATGTCGAAAGTGGATCCGAATGCAACATACGGAGATTTATATGTGATTGAAGGGGAAGCAGGTGTAGGGAAGAGTGTTGTCTTGAGCTCAATCTTTAATACAATCCAAGCTCGAACAAAAGACACTAATTCAACACTTCATCAGACAAAAAATTATTTGGTTGTTAATCATGAAGAGATGTTGAAGACCTATAAAGGAATCGCCAAGCAGGTGAAACATCTTAAAGCAGGGGACTTCATAAAACCGACGCCATTATTGAATAAACTGAAAGACGAGAAAGCCGACATTATCTTTGTGGACGAAGCCCACTTGTTGCTGACGAAATCAGATGCCTATAACAATTTCCGAGAAAACAACCATCTTGAGGAGTTGCTGAAGAAAGCTAAAATTGTCATCGCTATTTTTGATCAACATCAAGTGTTGAAACTGAAGAGTCACTGGAATTCATTCAAATTGGATGATTATAAAAAGAAAGCAAGGACGGTTGAGACCTACAAACTAACCAATCAATTCCGGATGCAAGCAGATGAAGATATGATGAACTGGGTCAACACATTTAAAGAAAAACGAATCAATCCATTACCGAAATCTAAGCGATACGATTTACGAATATTTGAAACGTTAGAAGAGATGCACCGTGCCATCATCGAGCAAGATCGAAGATACGGGTTGAGCCGTGTTGTTTCGACTTTTGACTTTTTACACAAAAAGGACGGAGACACCTATTATGTGTATGAGTCGAACGGAGATTATAAAATGCCATGGAATACAACCGGTGGAAAAACGACGTGGGCTGAAAAAGCAGAAACCATCGCCGAAGCCGGCTCGATCTATACGATTCAAGGATTTGATTTGAACTATGTTGGTGTCGTTTTAGGCCCATCCGTATCTTATGATGAGGAGCAGGAGTGTCTAATGATTGACCCGAATTTATACAAAGATACGGGAGCTTATGCTGGAATCGAAGGTGTTGAGAATGTTGATTCGGCAAAAGAACAGATTGTCTTGAACTCGATTAACATATTGATGAAGCGTGGCGTCAAAGGCCTCTATCTATATGCGTCTGATGAATCGCTACGACGAAAATTATTGAAGCTACAAAGAGAGAGGGTATAAATATGAACGAAGTACAACGATTAATGGACGAGGTCATTAAATTCCGAGATGAACGCGACTGGGCGTTCCATCACAATCCGAAAGATTTGGCGTTATCGTTATCGCTTGAGGCAAGTGAGCTCCTTGAAGTATTTCAATGGGTGTCGAGTGAAGAAGCGCTTGAGACGAAGAAGACGGAGATGGAAGAGGAATTGGCAGATGTGTTGATTTACGCGTTGACATTCGCTCATGCTGCTGACATCGATGTTTCAAAAGCGATTGAAGACAAGCTTGTGAAAAACGCAGTGAAATATCCGAGTCCGCAAAAATGACTGAGGAGTTCTATATCAACATTCCATCCGATCGATTTATGATTCCTTGTCATTTAATGGGGCCTCATTTCTCTCCTTGCGCTGCATCAGAGAAAACAGGTATTCAATTTTATAAGCAAACGGAAGTTGGGGAAATTGAGCATATCGGAAAACGTAAAGAAATCGCTAAGGTAGGTCATGCGTCGTTTGAACCACCACTTGAAATTCAGCAAATGGAAAATCCGTATGTCGGACTTTTTTGGATGATTGACACTCTGGCAGAACATATTGATACCCTTCGCTCTTGTGGAGCCGATGATATCTGGATTGATTTGGGTGTGGTCTCTCACTTAGATGTGAAGTTAGAATTTGAACCAGATTTCTTGATGAAGCTTGCGAACTTAAAGGTTCCATTTTTGATTAGTGGATATATAGAAACTGCTGATGAATAATAGCAATACGAAAAATATGAGTGACATCTGTATACTTTAAAGCCAGGTTATGAATAAAAAGAAGTACAATCCATCAGGACTGTACTTCTTTTTGTAACACATCTTTCATGACCTCAATTGTCGTTTGAATCGATGCAAATTCTTCATTTAGACTAGCGAGCGACACATCATGGATGACCTCTGCAGGGATCCATGTCCCGCTGATCGATTGTCGGTCGAACGTTGCCGTCGCATCGGAGACAACAATCGGATTGAATCCCAAGTTTCCTGCCATCCGTGCGGTCGTCTCGACACAATGGTTCGTGATTAATCCGGTGATGACAATCTGTGTCGCACCAAGTGATTCGAGTCGTTCCTGTAAGTCTGTTCCGATGAAGGCGCTATTCACCTGTTTCGTTAAGATGACATCTTGTTCACGAGGTTGAATGAAGTCTTGGAACAAATGACCATCTTTTTTGAAATAGAAGAGTGAGGTCGGAACGTTCGTGACATGTTGGACATAGATGATCGGTTGATCATGATGTTCCCACGCTTCAATCAACCGTGCGATATTCTCTTCGCATTTTGGATTGTTGCGGTTTCCCCAGCTTGGATCATGAAAGGCTTGTTGGACATCGATGATGAGTAATGGAACGACTGTCGTTTGCATGTTGATTCCCCCTTGAATTGGTTACTTCAAGTGTATGCAACGGAGGAATATAGATACATAGAGGTTTGACGGAATTTTCAGCGAATGACTTTAGAAAGAACGGATTATGCACCATTACACTTTATTTTTGAAAGGTGAATGCCAAATGGATGAAATAGACCGCCATATTGTTGAATTGATGCAACAACAAGCCCGGATCTCGATGACCGAATTAGGACGACAAATTGGATTGTCTACACCTGCTGCGACAGAACGGGTGAAGCGACTCGAAGAACGTGGAGTCATCACAGGCTATCGGGCTGTCATCAATCCTGAAAAGATGGACAAACACGTGACCGCCTTTATTCTTTATGACACCCATCGTTGTGAGGCGTTCCGTGAATTTTGTCGTCAACAGTCGTCTGTGATTGAGTGTCATCGTCTAGCCGGACAGTATAGTTACCTCGTCAAAGTGGTAACGGAAAACGTGCGCACATTAGAGACGTTCATCGACGAATCGATGGAATACGGTCGTCCCTCATCTTTGATAAATCTATCTTCACCAGTATCATTCAGACCCGTTTTATGAAAGCTATGGAGTGACTTTTAACAGTGAGAGTGATTGCGAGCTAGTAAAAGAGAATAGATGAAATTTTTTCAGTACAAATTGATTTTTAATCAAATGAAAAGGAGGGGGACACGATGTCGCACGATGAGCGTTTACGAGAAATAACTAAGGCTCGCCTACGTACGAACCGTATCAATGTCTTGTTATCGCTCACTTTTTTGTTAGGGGGATGGATGATGTGGTGGTTTGGAGAGTTCTCTCTCATTCAAGTTCTCTTGGGAATCCTTTTGCTCATTCCACCTCTTTTGATGGTTCATATGTGGAGACGTACCCGAATGTTGCTTCGTTTCAATGAAGCGATGGAATATCAACGTATAGTTTGGTCGGAGTTCATTCTTGCGCTGGTTGTCGTCTGCATATTGATTGGAATTGCAACTACGATCATCCTAACCGAATCATTTAGCTTATCGACTGTTCCACTCCTGGTCATGTTCGTCACGGCCCTGATGTCTAGACACCTTGATCAGCGGATGAAGCAAATCGACCCTGAACATGTGACGTACGCAAATCTCGCTCGATATCAGACGAAACGCAGCTAACCTGAGTCAGCTACGTTTTGTGTTCGAATCTAATTGTTGTTCGATGTGGTCGAGACGTTCGATTAATACTTGTATCTGCTTCGAACGTTCACGTTCCATAAAGAGTTGCTCGTCTGCTCGTTTCTCAGAACGTGCCACGACATTACGAATCCACAAAATACCGATGATTAGTACAACGATTGGCAAAATCGTGAAGATGAGTCCGAATAATGAGACCATGATGACGTTCATATAGACATACCTCCCTTTCTACGTCTTCATTATACTTCCAAATATAACCTGTTTGAAAGGGGGAACCGTGGTATTTCAAATCCGACATGCATAAACTAAAAAAAGGAGTTCGATACATCATGACGTTTACTACATTTCAACGAGTCGGTACGTATCTATGAAACGGCCGACCCGACTTGGTACGGACGATGCGGGTTATGTCATCAACCAGACGTCCATCCGTCATGTGCAGCCTGAGTTTGAAAGTGTCCTTTTCAAAGCAATCGAATTGGTGAAAGAAGCATTCGATGAACAGCTACACAGCATATATCTTTATGGAAGCATCGGTCGCGGGACAGCTGTTGCTGGGCAATCGGATCTAGATTTGACGGTGCTCGTGCATGAGGACGTCGATGCGACAGAATTGGTGGAGCAGACGGAGCAATTGCTAATGCAACATCCGGAAGTCATTAAAATCGATTATGACATCGGGCGTCTAGATGTGGCACTGGATCCGGCGAATCGTTTTGAATGGGGCTTTTGGCTAAGACATCTTTGCACGTGTGTGGACGGGGAAGAAGTCTCGATTCAATTCCCGCGCATGAAGCCGGATGTTCGTGTGAGTGAGGCGTTGAACCAGGACTTGATTTCTTCAATTGAAGCAGCCAAGTCGAAATTGCTTCGTGGACAGATGTCTCATCTGGAGAAACGCTCCATCGTGAAGCGCGTCATCCGAGGTTGGTATTTAACGATCAACGTGAAGGACGAGAGTTTTGCGACGACTGTAGAAGCGTGCTTGGCGATTTTAAAACTTTATTTCTCGGAAGATCCGCGAGTAGAGCAAGGAGAAGCACTGTTGAGACAAGATGAAATCACAAATCAACAGCTTCTAGACTATTTGAATGAAATAGATTGGATTTAACGATGTCGCTCCTCGATTGGGATATATCCGTTCGGTCGTCTTCGCTTCACGTCTGTGTCAAAGAAGAAATAAGGGACATATAAAGCGCTTGATACGTACATAATGATGACAAATTCGATTGCGGTCGACCATTGAATGAGGTCGAATAAAAATAGAGACCATATGGGATATGAAACGAGACACATCGCCACAGTCATCCGACCCTTAGTTTGAATAAAACGGTACAAAATGCGCATCAATACGATATAAGGGAAGAATAGATAATAGAACATATTTTTCAATTGATGTCGTCCTTTCTTGCATATGTAAAACCATCTAACTCAGTATAATCGAGGAGAGACGGACGACAAAGGAGAATTTACAATGAAATCAATCGCCATCATTGGAGCTGGTATCAGCGGATTTTATGCTGCGAACCAACTTCATCAAAAGGGATATGACGTCACCATCTTTGAGGCACGTGATCGTATTGGTGGTCGTATCTTGACGAAGGACGGCTATGATCTCGGACCGACGTGGTATTGGCCGGATACGGAGAAGACCATCTCTGAACTCGTGGATACACTTGGACTCGAGTCATTCGTTCAACATACGACAGGACACATGGTGCTCGAACGTCAAACGACGACCGCACCGGAACGACATGTGTTACCGGAAGAAAGCATCGTCTTATCTAAGCGTTTAGTCGGTGGGATGACGAGTCTGGTGGAAGCACTGCATGCGAAGTTGCCCGATGACATCGTTCGGCTTGGGCATCGCCTGACCTCGATCGAGCGACAGTCGGACCGAGTCCAACTGACGTTTCACAATGGTTCGGTGCATCACACGGATGACGTGATCCTTGCGATTCCACCACGTCTCGTTGCGGAAGTGGTAATTGAACCGGCATTGTCAGCGCAAACGCGCAAAGCGCTCAAAACGACTCCCACATGGATGGCTTCTCAGGCGAAAGCGCTCATCGTATACGAGACACCGTTCTGGCGAGAAGAAGGTCTGTCTGGCTTTGGGATGAGCTGGGTCGGTCCACTTCAAGAGATTCATGACGCTTCTCTGATAGATGGACCAGGTGCGCTGTTCGGATTTTTCCGTCTGTCACCGGGAGAACGAGAAGCGCTAGGAGAAGGACCGGTAAAGACGCGTGTCATCGAACAACTGGAGAAGCTGTATGGTCCGAAAGCGAATGACTTCTTGCGATTTCACTACATGGACTGGTCGACAGAATCAGAGACAGCGACATCTGACGATTTCCTGCCGCTCACGGCATTCCCGGCTTACGGTCCGATTGAGCTCGGAGACCGTCTCCATTTGATTGGTTCGGAGACGGATGCGCAGTTCGGGGGACATATCGAAGGGGCATTGCGGTCGGCGAATCGAATCGTACAAGGGTTGGTATAACGAAAAAGACAAATCGTCCGACTAGCGGCGATTTGTCTTTTTATTTGAATTTCTGAATCATCAACGCGAGCGAACGGTTGATCATCTTCATCTCGTCATCCTCAAGGACGGAGAACATCTCTTCAGCGAGGCGCTCTTCAATCGCATCGATTTGTTTCGAGTACGCCAGACCGTTCGGACCAAGTCGGATGAAGCTTTCTCGAAGGTTTTCGGGATTCTTTTCCCGCATGACGAAGTCGCGTTGCTCGAGCACTTTGAGCACCTGACTGACAGCACTTTTGGAGATGGACATCTTCGTCGCAATCTCTGTCGTCGTCCACGTCTCTTGGCGTTTGAAGAGAAGCAGCATCTGTTCTTGTTGATAGCTCAGCTCGAACTCGTTCAGTTCCGTGAAATATTTCGTGAACAGCAAGTCGAGCTCATCGATTTGGCGATACATCGTGAGGACTTGTTGCTTTCGTGTTTCATTCAACGTGTCATTCATCCTTTCTTTACGGTGTCTGTCGGAACGTCTCGCTCCGGAGGTATAAGAGGACACCACACACTAATCCGATTATACCAAATGCCAATAAGAGCGTTTGAATCGGTACAGACAAAGCAACGAGCACCGATAAAATGGCGAACGCAATCGGTTCAAGGCCTGAGGCGGCGAGCGACATGATGCTCATGACACGCCCGATTTTGTCAGAGTCGCTTTGTTCCTGCATGATGGTGACCGTCGGCAAGTAGACGAGCATGATCATAAACCCGCTCATAGAAGCCGCGACCGCGAGAAGCGGAATCGATTGGACTTGAGTGTAGAGGAAGAAGGCACCGAGTGTCAGGAAGAGGACGCGGAAGACGAAGCGTCCACGATGAACGGTCCGCAGGAATAGAATCAGGAAGCTTGCGACGAATGTCCCGACAGCGAGCCCACCTTCGATGATACTCAAATCAAATGCTGTCCCTCCGACCGCGCCAACGAGAATCGGGATACTCATGATGAGCGGTCCCATGACGAACAAGTTGACGATGGCAATGGCGAACGTCCCACTACGTAACACAGGTGTCTGCGATACGTAACGAATGCCCTCTTTCAAATCAAGGAGTACATCTTTCGCTGAGAGTGGAGCGACCTCGGGAATGTTGTCTTGAATCAGACGTGGCATGATCAAAATCGCGGAGAGGAAAATCAATGCAGCCGACGTGCCGAAACTGAGACCAAAACTTCCCCACGTCAGTAGGATCCCTGCAAGGAACGGACCGATGACGAACATCAACTCGAGCGACCCTTGGAAAAGGGAGTTTGCCCGTTGCAACTGTTGACCTGATACGATTGAAGGCATAAGTGATGACAGTGCCGGGTAAGACATGCCATCTAAAAGACCAAACAATACGGAGATGATCAAGAGGGCTGTCACCGAATACGCGTCAGCGAAATGGAGCGCAACGACAATTAACATCAACACGCCTTGTCCGATATTCGTTAAGCATAACAAGCGACTCTTTTGGAATCGATCAGCGAACACACCGCCGAATACCATCATGACGACACGCGGCAACGAGACCGCCGTCAAGATAATCCCTAGAAGTGCCGGTTGTTTCAAAACGTCGATCGTCAACCATGAGACGCTCAAGAAGAAAATCGAAAACCCGAGCGTGAGCGTCATTCCGGATAACCAAGTGAATACGAACCGAGTATTCTTCAATAAATTCATGTTAATAACCTCTTACTTTCATTCTTCAACATATAGTTAAGTTAACTAAACTATACGGTGAGAAATTCATATCGTCAAGAAGCATGACTTTGGTACGAAAATGTAAAATAACGGAACTTTTCTCATGTTCATCTCGTATAGTGGAATAAGAGGTGAATCAAGATGAACAAACAAGAACGGATTAATACGATTTATCGTTATCAACAGCGTTGGCTCTTTTGGAGAATGGGACTGGCAGCTCTTACCGGGATGTTCGTCTTTCTTGCACTTCAGTCTGACGGTGCGTCAAAGTATATCATTCCATTAGGGGTCACATTAGCAGGCATGTTGTTCGCCATCGGACGAGAGCGGCGCTTCGTCAGGAAGTTGACCGCTGTAGAACAAGCAAAGCGCATCATCGATTGGCAGTATGTGTCGGAGATGGGACTCCTCGTCTTGTTGGCAATTCTTTTCCCATTAATCGTCTTGATTAACTGGCCGGCATGGTCGCTTTTCGTCGTCTTCTTAGGCGGGGTCATCTTATTGCAAGTCGCACAGAAAATGCTCGACCGGCAGATGCCGCAGTATGACGAAGAACAGCCGATGCGCCGCGAAATCAAACTCGACTTCGTGAAAGACTGAGGTGATACCGTGGACAAAGCAGAGCGATTTGAAAGAATTGAACAGTTTGAGAAACGATATACTCGTCTCAACATCATCGTGAGCGTAATCATGCTAGGCGTATCCATCTATTTTCTTTCGACATGGAGTCCGTATAGCATTCTTTTACCCGGTGTCGCACTTCTCTATACGACATGGCTTGAATGGAACAAGATGAAACTGCAGCAATCCTTCAACGAATCGACACGCTATCATCGATTGTTGCGGATTGATTTTACTGTCATGTTGATGAGTTTGATATGGTTTGTGATTTTGATTGGGTTGCATTTCAACGGAATCGATATCTTACCGTGGATGAGTTGGACGCTCCTGATTGGCGGGCCGTGTCTCATATTGATTCCACTTTGGATTGATCGAAAACAGTCCGAGTTTGATGAGCACCACGTCACATCAGGCGAGTGGGCTCGGTCAAACCGGGAACGTTTGAAACATACGTTAGATGATATTTCAAGGAAAGGTCGTAAAGATTCATGACAAAGAAAGAACGGATTCAAGTAATCGGAGGATATCGGCAGTCACGACAAACCCTCCACCTTTGGCTCACGGGAGCCCTTATTTTTTGTAACAGTTTTGTGCTCGGTTTTGATACATGGTGGATATGGGGAATCGGTTCGGTCCTCACGGCTGTCCTACTCATAAGGCTGACGATCAAAGAAGGACGTGTCTTACAGATTTTCACGGTGGGTCGAGGCATCCTACTGACAAAACGCTTATATCGCCTCTATTCCTACTGGATTGGAGCGGTCACAGCAGCAATTCTTTTCAGTCGTCTCCAGATTGCACCTGTCGCATGGGTCATCTTTGGTCTAGGCATCGTCATGTTAGCATGGACGCACTATCAGACCGTCCAACAATTGCGACAAGCCGACCCGGAGCAACCAACACGAGATGAGGTGACAAAGCATTACCGCTCGTATGAAAGGAGTACATATGCTGACGAAAGAAAAGCGAATTGAACAATTGCTGGAGCAGGATGACAGTCATTGGCGTTGGGGGTGGGGCGTCGCCATCGCGACGGTCGTGATGACGCTCGTGATTGCCACGCAGTCCAAACTCTACGCTCCACTCCTCGTCTTCATCAGTTTCTTTCCGTATCTCTGTTTTGAATGGCGGAAGACAAAACTGCTCCTGACCTTTAACGAGGATGGGCGTTACCAACGTCTGGTGTATACAGACTTTGGCATCCGGTGGCTCTGCTTCGTGTTGACCATCTGCTTATTGGCTGCCTATTATGCCGACTCGTTGTCTCCCGTCGTCGCGATTGCCGGGCTGTTCGGAATCGGTGTGATGTCGATTCTGGCACCTTATGTCATCAATCGAAACTTACAATCACTCGATGCGCATCATGTACGAGGGAAAGAATTGCGTGAAGCGCGCGATCAACGCTTCCGTGAGTCCAAAACGAACACCTGAGAAGGGTTCGTTTTTTGTTTGAGGACATCGGTCCTTTTCTTCTTCGGTACGGAGGCGTAAGCTGACAATGTACACAGAACTACTAGAAGAATCGAGGAAGACATTCATGTTAGCTATTTTGATTGGATTGACGATTGGGATTTTATTGCCGATGCAGACGAGTGTCAACTCACGTTTGCGTCAGGTGGTCGGCTCCCCGTTCGTTGCATCTTTTTTATCGTTTACTGTCGGGACGATCTTTTTGTCCTTATTGCTCTTATTGACCGGACAGTCATTCGGATTTGACGGCTCGGTGATTCAGGAAGGTCCGGGTTGGATGTGGATTGGCGGACTGTTAGGGGTCTTGTTCTTAACGGGAAATATTTTGCTGTTCCCAAGACTCGGGAGTGTCCAGACGGTCATCATGCCGATTTTTGGACAGATTTTGATGGGGTTGTTGATTGACCATTTCGGTTGGTTCAATTCTGTAGAACATCCAATTACGGCGCTTCGTTTGTTCGGAGTCGTGCTCGTCTTGTTCGGAGTCATCGGAACGGTCGCCTTATCCGATTGGCTCAACCGCCGAAGAGGCAAACTGGTCGTCTCCATGGAAACGGACACTAGGAATCTGAACCTGTGGCGACTGTTTGGGATTTTCACAGGGATGATGAGTGCCACGCAAACGGCCATTAACGGCTATTTGGGAACAGTGCTCGAATCGGCTCTGAAAGGGGCATTGGTCTCTTTCGTTGTCGGAACGTTGGCGCTCTTGCTCATTTTACTTGTCTCACGCCAATCCGTTCCGCTCGGTCAACTGAAAGGTCAACCGTGGTGGATTTGGCTCGGTGGGATCATTGGGGCGCTCTTCATCGGAGGAAACGTCCTCATCGTACCGATTGTCGGGACAGGAATCGCTGTCATCATCGTCATTGTCGGACTGTTATGCGGTAGCTTGCTCATCGACCGCTTCGGTTGGTTCGGCGCGAAGAAGAACCCGGTCACCGGGGTACAACTCATCAGTCTGGTTGTCATGGTCATTGGAATTGTATTGATTCGTTTATCTTAAGGGGGGAGAACGATGCGGGGAGTGCTCTTCGCCATGAGTGGGGGATTCTTTCTCACGTTGCAAAGTGTCGCTAACGCTCGAATCAGTTCACAGATTGGGACGTGGCAAGCGGCGACGTTAACACAATTCACTGGATTCGTCGTCGCGCTTCTCGTCATGCTGGTGCTCCGGGACCGCACGTATGTCGAGATGCGGCACGTGAAGCCGCTCTATTTATCTGGTGGGGCATTTGCGGCGATTATCTTATTTAGTAATATGACGGGCGTCCATAAACTCGGGGTCACGATGACAATCTCGTTGTTTCTCATTGCGCAACTGGCGCTCGCGCTCGTCATCGATTGGCGAGGATGGTTCGGAATGGTGCGACGGAAGTTGAACGGGGCTCAGTTGATTGGTGTGTTCATGATGATTGCGGGGGTCATCTTATTAAAATGGTAGGGGGAAACGTGCATGGTTGACGCGTATGTGAAGCAATTTGAATTGACTGTCTTACCAGAAGAAGCGCAGAACGAATTGCAGCTCGTCCGATACGAGCCAGGAGACGTCATCTGTACACAAGGTGATGAAGCAGGGCATCTCCGCTTCTTAGTGAAGGGAAAGATTCGCGTCTCCCATACTTCTGCTACCGGCAAACGACTCGTCCTCTCCTTCAAATATCCGCTCGACTTGATCGGGGACATCGAATATATTCAACGAACCCCGTTTTTGAATACGGTCGAGGCCGTCACGGAAGTCGAAATGCTTGTCATTCGGTTCGATGACTTGGTTCGTCATGCACATCAAAATGTTGCGTGGCTACACTATTTATTGGAAGAAATCACGCGAAAATTTGAACGGAAATCACAATCGCTCAGCTTCAATCTGTTCTATCCCGTGGAAGTGCGCTTGGCGAGTTATCTGTTATCGATGACACCGAATGACCAAACACTCGGCTCGACCGTCGACCAATTGACGGATATCGCTGATTTGATTGGGACGAGTTATCGTCATGTGAATCGGACGCTCCGGCGTTTCGTCGAGGCAGGATTGATTGAACGAAATCGGCGGGTAATCACGCTCGTCGATCGGGAAGGTTTGTTGGAGATTGTCGGGGAGAGCATTTATGAATAGGAGGGGAGGCATATGGCGATTGGCATGATACTTGCCATCTTCGGCGGGATGCTCGTCTGTGTGCAAAACACGTTTAATGCCAACGTCAAGAAGCGTGTCGGAGCATGGGCGACGACGACGCTCGTTCTCTGTCTTGGATTTTTAGCATCGCTACTCATTGGGTTGTTTCAAGAAGGTGGTGGCTTGTTCCGAGTAGAGGAGATGGAGACATGGTACTGGTTCAGCGGAATCCTCGGCGTCGGGGTCGTCATGAGTGTGACGCAAGGGGTTGAGCGCCTCGGGCCGAGTTACGCGATCTCAATCGTTATGGTGTCTCAAATCTTATTCGCGCTCCTCTGGGATACGTTAGGGTGGTTCGGATTGACGGCCGTCCCGTTCACATGGAAAACGGTCGTCGGGATTGTGTTAATCGTTGGTGGGGTGCTCGTATTTCAGTTGAGTGGAAAGGTAAAACCAACTCGCGCGTCGATGAATCGAGCGAGTTAAATGTTAAAAAGAAGTTCCACGTTTTGAACGAATCCTCTTTTAGAAAAACGCGTATAAATTAGAAGAATAGAATGAAAGGGGGAATCTTATGCAACAAGTAATGGACATGGGATGGACAATTTTAAACTTAGGGTTGTTGACGATGATTGGAATCTTTTTATTCCGACTCCTTCGCCGGCATTCAAATTAATCAGCATCTGACAATGGTCAGGTGCTTTTTCCTTTTTAATGGGAAAAACTCGAAAGTTTGCTTATAGATTGTTAAGATATAGATATCGATAAATTGGATGATTTTTACTTTTGGAGGGGTGCTAGATGTTACGTGAAGAACGAATGGAATACTTGTACGACAAAGCATGGACTAAAAAGGTCCGCTACTAGTGATCATCATTGGGGTAGTGACAGCGCTTTGGTTAATGTTCAATGATGCAAGAATGAGCCTGTCCCTATTCATCTTTTGTACGGCGATGCTGATGCCGCTTCTGGTAGCGACATGGCATAAAATCAAGTTGTTTTTACAGTTCAATGACTCATCCACGTACCAGCGCTTTATTTATCTAAAAGGCATGATTCAGTTTATTCTCTTGATTGGTGTCATATCGATGATGGCGCTCTATGCACTGAAGTACATATCGCTTGATACGTTAAGCCTGGGCTGTGCGACGCTGATTGCGGGTTGCCTCATTCTCGAGTCGTGGGTCGACTGGAAGATTTTAAAGATTGATGACGAGCACGTGGTCGAGAGTTTGTTGGGATTGATGAATCGGGAGAAGAGTAAGGGATGAAACTGATTGAGAATAATTTTCGTATAGAAAAATAACGAAAACACATGAGGGGGATTCGATGGTAGACCATGAAGTTAGATTAGAACGGATGTTGAAGGATGATAAGAAACGAAAGAAACAATTGACCCTTCCATTGGTTGGGGCCATCGTCTTGACCTTCTTCTATATATGGACGACGAACGTCTTCTTGTTGTATGCCATGATTTTTTTCGGACAATTTCCTGCCCTATATAAATCATGGCACCGCAAGAAGTTATTACTGTCATTTAACGAAGACAAACGGTATCAACAACTCGTGCGATCCGAATTTTTATTGGGTCTTACCTCGCCGTTACTTGTTCTCATACTGATTACCAGTGTGGAGCTTGAGTGGATTTCATTGTTCACGTTCGTCATCGTTGCATTTATTGGAATCATGGTTCTGTTGATTCTCAGTTTTCCAATCGACCGCAAGTTAAAAGAAATCGATCCGTTACACGTGACGGGTGTCGAACTCGGTCATGTCCAGCTACAACGGAAGAAACGAAAAAGTGAAGCGTGATGAATAAACAAGAGCGTCTCCCTAAAATGGTCGAACAGGATCTCGACGCACGAGGGAGCAGCACACTATTTGGCATCATCGGTCTGTTTCTCCTTCTCGTTGTTTCGGTCATAAAAGGTGTCACGGTGACGACGGTTGCCTTGTCTTTCCTCGTGGCCCAACTGCCGATGCTTTATCAAGCGTGGCGACGGATGAAGCTGTTACGTACATTTAACGAAGACGAGGAATACCAACGCCTCGTCCGTCGAGAATTTCAAATCATCGTCGCCATGTTTATGTCACTTGGTGTATTCACCTTCCTCACTTGGTTCGTATTCGATTCGATGCAAGAACTACTCGGTGTCGCATTGATTGGCATCATTCCGTTTCTCATCTTGTACGTGTCGATGGACCGTAAACTGCGTGAAGCGGACCCGGAGCATGTGACGAATCGGGAACTACGACGCGCACATCGAGAACAGAAACTCAGCCCCTGACACGCGTCAGAGGCTGAGCTTTTTCATGAGAACATCGCAACGAGAAGACCGCAGACGACCATTCCGAGTGTATAGAATGTGAACCGGTATCGTTCCCAAAACGATTCATTCATCGTGTCACCGCGACATCGTCAAGCGGCGTGTCAACCATCCGAACGAACGCTTCGTCCGGGTCGGTCGTTCCAGACTCGTCGAGCCAGTCTTGGAAGTCCCCTTCATACAAAACGCGTCCACCATGCAGGAAGATGACATGGGCATCAAGTTGAACCAAGTCATGTAACTGATGTGTGGAGATGAGACATGTCTTGCCCTCATCGACGAGTCGTTGCAGGCGGCGCATGATTTGAATGCGGGACGCCGGGTCGACCCCGCTCGTCGGCTCATCAAATAAATAGAGAGAACGTTTGATTGAAGATAAGAGCGTCACGAAGAGCCATTTCTTCTCCCCGACCGACATCTTCCCGAGCTTCATCGTCCATAGATGTTCGAACAGTTCTTGTTCGCGAGAAGTTGAAAGGTTATTCATATACGATTCGAGTTTCTTGAAGTCGGGACGTTGCGACAGACGTCCGATGAAATAGGCGAAGTCTTTCCCCGTCAACTCATGATGGTTGTACATGAGTTGCGTCAAATAGAGCATGTCCGTCGTCGGGACGAGGTCAAGTGACGCTTTGTCGACGGGAAGGGTACCCGTCATACAATCAAACAGGGTCGTCTTTCCGGCACCGTTCTGTCCAATCAAGACGTTCAATTTGTTTGGTTGTAGCGTGAACGAGACGTCATCGAGAACAGGACGTGTCGCTTTCGGATAGCGATAAGTGAGTTGGTTTACGTGCATAAGAACCTCCTAGCGTGTGATGAGTGAGACGAGACTGAAGCGTTTCAACGCAATCGCGCCGATGATGAAATACCCAAGTACAGAGAGGCCTGTCGCCCATACTCCGAACGAGAGCTCGACTTGAGTCGTCAGATGCAGCAACCCGAGCGCGAATTCGTGAAGCGCGTAGAACGGGTTGAGGAAGCTGAACCATTGATCAGGTGACTTGATCGCCAGTAAAAAGAGTGGGAACATCAGTATGTTCGCGAAAGTCCCGAGACTCGATACTTTCACTGGAAGTGTCGTGATGGCGACACTGGCAACCGCGAACGGGATACTGCCAATCAATACGAGTAGAGACGTTGCAATCAACTTGAACGAAAAGAACCCGTGTACGAGCGTGACGACCGTTGTGAATAAAGTTAAGCTGATGGAGGCGAATAAGAGTTGCGCCAAGATGACAGCGATGACATACGTCAGTTTGTTGCCTGAGATCATCACGTACGTTTTCATCAGTCCGTATTCACGCATACGGGCGAGTTCTACGCCGACACCGTTCACATATGTAGCAAGAATAATATACACCCAGAAATAAGAGAGCCCTGGGTAGTATTCCACTGTCGTTGCTTGGCGAATATCTGAAAATGACTGCGTCAAGGCGATAACGAGTGGGATTACGAATGTCCAAATGAATGGAACTTTATCCGTGACGACAACTTTGGCATACATAAAGAAATAACTTGTGATTTGATGCATCCTGTTCCTCCGCTTGTCTATTTGATTGTTTGTATCGTAGCACAATATACGGAAGGTTATTGGAAAAAGTTTCAAAAAATAATCCCTCATATCGAATGAGGGATGAAAGAAAATCATTTCACTTTGTCACGTTTCGCAATCTTGTCGCTCACTTGCTGACCGCTCAACGTCACCATCGGCATACCGCCACCTGGGTTGACGGTCCCGCCGACGAAGTAGAGGTTGTGGTAAAGTTCACTCTGTTTCTTATGCTTGAAGCCACCGTTCCGATTCTTGTCGGCGACCGTTCCATAAATGGCACCTCGGTCCGATCCGTACGTCCGCTCGATATCGTGCGGCGTCCACACGTCGCGTGTCACCGTATGTTCACGCAGACCATCGAGGCCCATCCGTTCCAATTTGTCGAGTACACGCTCTTCAAAAGCGGCATATTCTTCTTCCGTGAACGGTTCATCTTGGATATACGGGATGTGTGGCAAGATTTTGATGTTCTCGTGTCCTGGTGGCGCTTGGGTCGGGTCGGTCTTGTTGACGTTGACGAGGTAAATCGTCGGGTCGTCCGGAAGTTCATGTTTCTCAAAGATTTTATCCATTTGTTCATGTAGGTTCTCAGAGAAGAAGAAATTATGATGTGCCAGTTGTGGATAGGCTTTTTTCACCCCGAGATGGAGGACGAATCCGGAACTCGCCGGTTCGTATTTATCGACGAGTTTGTCGACATACTGTTTGTCCGCGTCGACCATCTTCTGATAGAACGGGATGACTTCCATGTTCGAGACAAAATAATCAGCGGAACGGAGACGTCCGTCCTCGAGCTCGATGGCGGTCACTTTCTCATTCACCGTATGGGCACGAACCACGCCTTCTCCGGTATGTAGCTTCACACCGATTTCTTCGGCGAGCTTCGTCAAGCCTTCCGCGAGCTTATGGGTCCCGCCTTCGACATACCAACAGCCTTGGGCATATTGCATGTAAATCATCATATTTAAGACAGCGGGTGCGTTATACGGAGACGACCCGACATATTTGACGTAATACGAGAGCATGTCCCGAAGATGAGGGTTACTGATCCGTTTCTTGATGGCGCTATACATCGTCGACGTCAAGTCGAATCCGAATAGGGTCGGGAAGATGCCTGTTTTCATGACTGCTTCTAAAGGCGACTCAAACCCTTCGGCCAAATAGCTCTTCTCGGTCGTCTTATAGATGCGCGCTGCATAATTCAACAGTTCACGATATTCTTGCATGTCTTTTCGAGAGAGGGAAGGATTCGCCCGTTGCATTTGTTCGAGGTCATGGTAGAGGTCGAGGA
This sequence comes from Exiguobacterium profundum, assembly GCF_042652865.1. Taxonomy (GTDB): domain Bacteria; phylum Bacillota; class Bacilli; order Exiguobacteriales; family Exiguobacteriaceae; genus Exiguobacterium; species Exiguobacterium profundum. The sequence continues at coordinate 59,161 of NZ_JBHSHG010000007.1, read as the reverse complement.
CGGTATCGTCCGGGAAGAAAGAGCGCCATTCGAGCTCAAGTCGTTTGATGGACACATAGTCTTCCATCCGTTTCCCGCTTCCGCGGAACAATTTGTCGAAGATGTGGGGCATAGTTAATATTGAGGGTCCGAGGTCGAAACCGAATCCGTCTTGTTCGAGCCGATTCACTTTCCCGCCAATGTGATCATTCTTTTCGTAGAGTGAGACGTCGTAACCTTTTTGAGCGAGTGAGATGGCTGCTGACAATCCGCCGAGCCCTCCGCCTATGACGATGACCGACTTATCCACTGATGGCATATATTCGCCGCCTTTCCGAAGTGTTATTTTCAAAAAACAGAATGAGTGCTACCTCTTCTATTCCCGTTTCTAAATGAAACGAACATGCATTTACGGATTTGCCACATCCACAAAGATGTCATCCCTGAATCGGAAAAAGTTTTGTATAGTTAGGCTAGAAGCATAGGACGGAGTCTAGATGAAGGTAGGAATTTAAGATGATCGTAAAAACAATCACACTTCACTTTGCGAACGGGGATGAAATCACCATCCCGTTTGATGATATCGAATCGTGTCGGATGCATGATATTCAAGACGGGATGCGTGTTGCGGCGGATGGACAATTGATCAAAGAAAAAGTGATGCATGGACTCGACCTCGTATTAAAGGATTCGGCGAACCAACTGGAATGGGATGGTCCAGGTAGACCGTTTGACCGTATCCTAAGTATGTCGGATTTACAACATCTCGCCTTCGAGTTTGAAGGAATGCGAGGAAAGTCATACCGCATCGCCTGGCATGATCTGGAGGCAGTACAGAACGCATACCAGACGACAACTGAAGCAAATGAGAACTTACACGTGCACGTTCGCGTTTCGTAAGTGAACGCCTCTCGTTTATCGCGAGAGGCGTTTATAATTTGTTTACAACTTGTGTTTATCCTTAACATATCAACAATAAGGAGGAACACAAGATGAACAAAAAAGTGAAATGGGGCATGGGGATTGGTGTGCTCGCCCTTACATTAGGAGCTGGAGTCTTCTTGATGCCGGATGCGACCGACTATAAAACGGAAGCCGTCGCGGTTGAGACGATTGAAAATCGTTACACGTTTGCGGGGCAGGTCACGGCAGTCGGGGATGAGACGACAGGTCGATTCATGGTCGATGAGCGAGATATCGGCAAAGTGAATGAAGGGGATGCGTTGACGATCTATGTGACGGCGCTCGACACCGAGGTAGATGGAACAATCGACGTCATCGCAGAGGAAGCTGAACCGATGACGACACCAGGCGCATCCGCTCGCTATGCGATGACCGTGACTTTCCCTGAGACAGACAATTTACGGAATGGGATGACGTTAGAAGGCAGTCTAGTCGTCGATCGCGCTGAAGATGCAGAGACCTTGTCGCTCGACAGCATCATGTTTGAGGATGAGGATGCATACGTGTATGTGCAAGGAGACGAGGGTCCGGTGAAACAACAGGTCGAGCTTGGGTTGACAGACGGAAGTCGAGTCGAGATCAAAGATGGATTAGACGAGACCGAAGTACTCTTACTCGATGAGACGACGAGTGGAGGGTTGATGCCTCCACGAATCGGAGGTGGGCAATGATGACGACACTCATCTCGGTCGAACAATTGACCAAATCGTACGGTGAGGGTGACAATCAGCAGACCGTATTACGAGGAATCGATTTAGAGGTGAAAGAAGGAGAGTTCGTCGCCATTTTGGGACCATCCGGCTCTGGAAAGTCGACACTCATGAACATCCTTGGTTGTCTCGATGGTTATTCGAGCGGTCGTTACCGGTTTGGGAACAAGGATGTGACCGGATTGTCCGAAACGGAGCTTTCTCTGTTTCGAAACGAACGCATCGGATTTATCTTTCAGCAATTCAATCTACTTCCTCGGTTGAGTGCTCGAGAGAACGTGGAACTTCCGCTCATTTATCAACGATCTTCAAAAGCGGAAAGACAGGAACGAACTCGACAGATGTTAGCGCGTGTCGGATTAGGCGATAAGATGGACCACTTTCCAAATCAGTTATCAGGTGGTCAGCAGCAACGTGTCGCTATCGCTCGGGCGCTCGTGACGAATCCATCGCTTCTTCTCGCGGATGAGCCGACGGGTGCGTTAGATCAAACGAACGGTCGTCAAATTATGGCGCTCTTTCACGAGCTACATGCGGAGGGAAAGACGATCATCATGATTACCCATGATATCGATATCGCCAAAGAAGCGACTCGTATCGTACATGTGCGTGACGGGAAGATTGAAAAGGAGGAACGGGTGCGATGATTCGAGAAAATATACGCATGGCTTGGTTGACGGTCATCAGTCACAAGATGCGCTCCTTCTTGACGATTTTAGGGATTGTCATCGGGACGGCTTCGATTATTGCCTTGATGACGATCATTTCCGGTGTGACCGATTCCATTAACGATGAAGTCGCGACGTTTGGAGCTGATCGTATGACCGTTCAAATCGGAGAGGATGGGAAATCCGGTGTCAGTATGGCGGACATGGATCGGCTCGAAGCCATTGAGGGGGTCGCCTCAATCTCCCCGACATTGAGTCAAATGACCGATGTATATGTATCGGGGCAGACGGAACAGCAAACCATTCTTGGGAAAAGTGAAGCGTTCTTCAAAGACGATTCGGTTGTCGCAACCGGGCGCGGATTGACACCACTCGACGTTAATCAACAGACGCATGTCGCCTTGCTCGGAGAAACGATTGCGAAAGAGGCGTTTCCGACATCCTCTCCTCTCGGGGAAGAGATCTCTGTTGGTGGGATTCGTTACATCGTCGTTGGAACGCTTGCGCCATCATCGGAATTTTCCATGTCAACAGACGAGGCGATCGTCATCCCTGTGACGACTGCACTGACGCAGTTTCATCAAGGGACGATTGCCACGTTCGACTTATATACCGAATCGGGTGCATCAGCTGTCGTACAGGATGAAGTGACACAACAGCTGACGACCGCATTCAATGGACGTGACGCCTTCACAGTAACGAGTTTTGAGGATGCGCTCGCTTCCATCGATCAAATCAATGCGCTTCTCAGTATGCTCCTCGTTGGCATCGCTTCGATTTCTTTACTCGTCGGAGGCATCGGGATCATGAACATGATGCTCGTTTCGGTGACCGAACGAACAAGCGAGATCGGACTGCGTAAAGCACTCGGTGCGACGCCTGGTAAGATTCGACAACAGTTCTTGTTTGAGTCCGTCCTGCTTTCGATGCTCGGAGGGCTCGTCGGTGTCTTATTTGGTGGACTGCTCGCCTTTGGACTGACGCTCGTCATGGGCGTACCGTTTACATTGGCAAGTTCAACCGTCGGATTGGCACTCGGTTTCTCTGTCATCATCGGAGTCATATTCGGCTACATCCCAGCCCGGAAAGCCTCGAACTTGCAACCGATTGAAGCGTTGCGAAACGTATAAGCCATTAGAAAGAAGGGGAAACAGATGGTCACCATTTTACTCGCAGAAGATGATGAGGCGCTCGGCGGTTTATTAGTCGATTATTTGACGGTGGCCGGTTATCGTGTCCTTCATGCAAAAGATGGAGAAGAAGCACTCGATTGGCTCGACCGTGAGCCAATCGATTTGCTCATTACCGACGTGATGATGCCACGGTTGGATGGACGTGAACTGACGGGACAATTACGTGACGCCGGGTATACGCTCCCGGTGCTTATGCTGACGGTCCTCGATGCGATGAATGACAAAAAGAGAGGGTTTCATGCCGGAGCGGATGACTATGTCGTGAAACCGATCGATCTCGAAGAACTCGAATTACGAATTGAGGCATTGTTACGACGAGCGCGCATTCATCACAGTCATCAGATTCAGTTGAACGACTGCGTACTCGATGAGACGACGATGACGTTAGAAACGACTTCTGAGACGATCGAACTCCCTCGCAAAGAGTTTGAACTCCTCTATTTTTTGGCGACGCATTTGAATCAAGTCTTCACCCGGCAACAACTGTTAGACCGGATTTGGGGATATGAGACGGAGAGTGAGACCCGAACGGTCGACGTCCATATTAATCGACTGCGTGCGCGTCTTAAGCCGATTGATGCATTTCAGATCAGTACGGTGTGGGGACTCGGTTATCGATTGGAGCTGAAAAGATGAAACGATTTATTAGTACCATCTACGGACGATTTTTAATGATTTTCTTCGGACTCTTGTTGATTCCAATCCTCTTGACGTTCACGATTTTTTTGACCTTTCAGTTCAATGCACTGAAGACACAAGTCGAAGAAATGTTGGTAGACCGGGCCGACAGCATGCAGATGGCCTCACAAGATTACGGTCTAGCGTCTGATGCGGTCTTGGACCTCTTTGATGACGCGACACTGAATGCCCAGACGATGCGTTATGACCGTGCGGAATGGAGCGTTTCGGAACGAGCGACATTAGAACGGGGTGAAGTGCTGTCACAGACGGACCGTCTTCCACAAGTCGCTTTTTTACTCGACGAGACCGTGGTCACGTTGTCTCCGAACGCAGACGAGAATCCGATTTCAATCTTCCGTGACGTGTCGTTACAGACCTTGTTCCTGACAGCACTCATTTCAAGTGTTCTCATTCTATTCGCAGTTCGACTGATGACACGACGCATCGACCGTGTCACGGATGCCGTCAACCGTGTGACCGCTGGAGACCTATCGGTGCGGATTCATGACGTAGCAACAGATGAGATTGGAATGCTCGCGAAGCAGTTCAATCAGATGACCGAGACGCTTGAAACGAATGAAACGAAGAATGAGGAATTGGCATCCGTTATGGCACATGAATTTAAGACGCCGGTCGCTTCGATTTTAGGGTATGCCACGTTGTTGAAACGGGGAGGACCTTTTGAAAAACAAAGTGAATATGTCACGAAGATTGAGCGTGAAGGGAAACGACTATCGCGCTTGTCACAAGACGTGCTCCGGCTGGCGAAATTAGACCACACGATTGTCGGTCTACATGCGACGGAACTGTCTCTCAGTGAGCAGATCCGGGAGGCAATCTTATCCTTAGATTCAGAGATGACACGCAAACGAATGAACCTAGATTTGACTATGGACGAAGTCGTGATGAAGGGTGATGCTACACTTCTTCAGCAAGTTTGGATCAATCTACTTCAAAATGCTGTCGAATATGCATATGAAGAAAGTACACTGCATCTTCTGGTGGAAGAGGATGCGACGCACATCACGTGTGAGATTCGAGACGAGGGAGAAGGCATGACACCTGAACAAGTGGACCGGGCGTTCGAACGCTTTTATCAGGCCGACACATCTCGTCATCGCAACGGTTCAGGACTAGGGCTAGCCATCGCTCGTCAAATCGTACAGTTACATGGTGGAGAGATTACATTATCGAGTGAGAAACAGATTGGGACAACGGCGAAGGTCGTCTTTCCAAAGGAGGACAGGTAAAGCACCTGTCCTTATTTTCGTAGATTCACACCGCCGGCAACGAGCGGTCCTTCATAGGTGATCGTATAGATAATCCGGGCGATGTCTTCCGCTGTCTCTTCCGAAGACGGATTGTTTAACCACTCATAGATGACGCCCATGTGAGCCGAAGAAAGATAGGCGACGAGATATGGAGGCGGGACCATCATCTTGTCCGGATCAAACAAGGTTACCGGGGAGCGCTGAAACAAGGCAGCCTGCATAAATTTTCGAAGTTTTGCCTGGAACGTCGGATCTCCATTTGGTCCGAGGAGCGGCTTCATGATGATTTGATTGTCTTCGATGAAGCGGATGAACGGGACGAGATAATGATACGAGTTATCAGTTCGCTCGTCTCCAAAGATGTGCGGGAGATGATGAATCAACTTCCGTTCAGCCTCTTCAAAGATCTCGTCGACGCATTTCTCCATCAACTCGAACTTATCCACATAGTGACTATAAAAGGTTCCCCGATTAATACCGGCCCGTTCAGTCAATTGCTTGACGGTGACGGCTTCAAATCCCTGTTCTTCAATGAGACTAAAGAAGGCATCTTTGATCAGCTTCTTCGTTCGGATGACGCGTAAGTCAGTTTGTTCCATATTATTTCTCCTTTTCCTCAACACATTCATTGCATCTGTCGGAAAACCGACACGATGACCGATATTGACGATTGTTGCCACCGTGAACGGGGACTATACTGAACATATAAACCAACACGGTGTCGATTATCTTGAGTATACACGAGGAGGCGCCGAAAAGGAGTGACAGAAATGAACATTCAACTGCAACACGTCGACAAGTCGTTCGGCGACCAACTCGCCATCGACAACATCGACTTCACCATCCCATCCGGAGAAATTTGCTGCTTGCTCGGACCATCTGGATCGGGGAAGACGACGCTCATCCGACTCATGATCGGCGCCCTCGCACCGGACAAAGGAAGTGTCCATATCGGCGAAACGAAGATGCCAAACATGGACATGCTCCAACAAATCGGATTTATGCCGCAGAACGATGGCTTGTACGAAGACTTGTCGGCCGAAGCGAACCTCGCCTTCTTCGGATCGATTTATAAGTTAGGGAAAAAGGCGCTCCAAGAACGCATCACCGAAGTGCTCAACCTTGTCGATTTAACGAACGACCGGCATAAGCTCGTCCGCAATTTTTCAGGCGGGATGAAGAAGCGTCTTTCCTTGGCCATTGCCATCCTGCATAAGCCCGATGTGTTGTTTCTTGATGAACCGACGGTCGGAATCGATCCGATTTTACGCCGACAGATTTGGGATCAGTTCCAAACGATTCGGGCGGAAGGGACGACCATCATCGTCTCGACGCACGTCATGGATGAAGTGCTCGAATGTGACCGGGCTGCGCTCGTCTATAATGGACGGTTGATCGCATATGACCATGTGCAAGATTTGCTTGACCAGACCGAGAACGGCCGCGTCGAAGAACTGTTCTTGATTGCCGGGAAAGAGGGGGTGGGTGACCATGCGTAACTTGGCGAAACGTGTCATCTTTCAGACGTTGAATGATAAACGAAGTGTCGCCTTGATTTTGATTGCGCCACTTCTCATTTTGACACTCGTCTACTTCTTACTCGGGGACTCGGATTACGTGCCGACTGTCGTCCTGGACGACAACGCACCCGAACAGCTCGTCGATGCGTTTGAAGACGAGACGCTCGAGGTGGAACAGGCCACGTTCGATGATCCGAAAGCATATATCGAAGACAATGAACATGTCGATGCCGTGTTTGAAATGAGTCAAGAAGGAACGACCATCACGTTACGTGAACCGTCGACGAAGTCGTCGAAGGCGGTTAGTGAAATTCAGGATGCGTTGACGACGCTCAATCCCGCAGCCGAGATCGATACGTCATTCGTCTATGGGGAAGAGGACCAATCGACATTCGATTCGTTCGGCTTCGTCTTCCTATCCCTCTTCTCGTTCTTCTTCGTGTTCATCCTATCTGCGATGGCACTCGTCAAGGAACGGAGTGGGGGTACACTCGAGCGACTGTTGATGACTCCGATCAAACGAGGGCAAGTCATTTTAGGATATACGCTCGGGTACGGAACGTTTGCGGTGATTCAGTCAATTTTCATCGTGCTCTATTCAATTTATGTGCTCGGTCTGTCTTCGCTCGGGAATATGGCGTGGGTCATGTTGACGATGCTACTCATGGCGGGTACGGCGGTACTCTTCGGAGCGACTATCTCGGTGTTTGCCCGATCAGAATTACAGGTTGTTCAGATGATTCCGTTCACCATCATCCCGCAAGTGTTCTTCTCGGGACTCATCCCGCTCGACTTGATTCCATATGGTCTCGGGAACTTGAGTTACATCATGCCAATCTTCTACGGAGCGACAGCGATCAAGGAAGTGATGGTCTACGGAAGTGGCTTCTCAGGCATCTGGGTGTATTTACTCGGTTTAATTCTCTATGCAGGGGTCTTGTATCTCTTGAACATGCGGGCGCTCGGGAAATACAGAGGACACTGAGTTAAAACGACAACACCCAATCTTGAAACTGTTGAAACGCCGGGATTTGATTGGCCAGTCCGATGACGAGAAACCAAGCACCGGTATAGAAAAATGCAGAGATAGTCGTATAGAACGCATACGTGCGAAGTTTGAGCGATGTGAACCCGGCGATGTAATGGAGCGGGTGCCGAAGGCCGGGAATAAAATAAGAAATCATAATGGTGCGTGCCCCGTATGTTTGATAGAGCGCCTCGGCTTTTTTAAGATAACGAGATTCGCGTTGTCGCACGGGTAGGATACGATGAAGCCCTTTCCCGATTAAATAGAACCAGCCGAACGTGAGCGTGAAGAGAATCCAGGTGGAGACAAATAAAAGCCAACTTGGGACAAAATCATCCGCGACCGTCAGATGGGTGATCATTAAGACGTCGTCAGATAATGGGGTAAACATGATGCCGATGGCGAGCATGCCATAATGTATGATCATTTCCATAATAAATTCACTCCTTACCTTGTCTAGTATTCACTCGCAAGCGTAAGGAGTTTTTAGTATTCTCTTAAGAAATCTTAAGAAGTTGGAAAGGAAGTGCCGTTACTGAGTTTGTTACACTCATTAATAGAGGAAATGAATGTAGTTTACTAGTGAAAAACGAGGAGGAAAGAGATGCGTTCACAACCCGTCATCTGTATCGCTGACGACGATGAAGCGATTCGAGAATTACTTGCTATCTATTTAAAAAATGAAGGATATGCACTCCGATTTGCGAAAAATGGACAAGAAGTGCTCGACCTCGCGTCGACCGAAACGATCGATTTGCTCATTCTAGATTTGATGATGCCTGTCATGGGTGGGATTGAAGCTTGTATTGAGATTCGAAAGACGCAGTTTATGCCGATTTTGATGCTCACAGCCAAAACGAGCGACTTGGATTTGATGCAAGGCATTTCCGTTGGAGCGGACGACTACATTAAAAAACCGTTTAACCCACTTGAAGTGACGCTGCGTGTCAAATCGTTACTCAGACGATATCGTGATTATGGGTCAGATCGAGCAGACCTCACGAGTACACTCGTCTTTGAAAATGTGACACTTGATTTACAGACGCGACAATGTCGAAAGGATGAGATGTTGATTCGACTTACACCGAAAGAGTTTGATATTCTCGCCTATTTTATGCGTCATCCAAATCAAGTCCTAACAGTCGAACAGATTTACGAGGCGGTGTGGGGTGAGGCAGCATTTGAGGTCGACAACACAGTGATGGTCCACATCACAAAAATCCGAGAAAAGTTAGAAGACACACCACGAAAACCGACCATTATCAAGACGGTGTGGGGCGTGGGGTATCGATTATGAGACGGAGACAATGGGATCGCTTGCTAGTGAAGTTGATTGGTATCATTTTAGTCAATGCATTGATTGCGACGATTGCTTTTTTAATCATGGGCTATTCGATCAGTTTATACTACATTGAGAACGAAACAACACCAGATCCGCTGACGTCCAATCTTATGTTTTTAGGGGTGACGTTCATTGTTATTTTGATCTTTATTATTGGATTTTCACTGATGATGCGGAAAACACTTCGAAAAATCACGTATTTATCGAGTGAGATTGAACAGATTGCAAACGGTGACCTCGGTCGAACTGTCAAAGTGGAAGGTCGAGACGAAATCGCGTCGCTTGGAGAGAGTGTGAATCGGATGTCAGCTCAATTAAGTGAATTATTTGAGAAGGAACGGGCGCATGAAGAAGAGCGGAACCAACTATTCTCCAACCTGTCGCACGATTTGCGGACACCGCTCACGAGCATCAAAGGCTATACGCAACTCCTGCAAATGAATCGGGAACTGACGCTTGCAGAAAAAGATCATTTTCGTATTCTAAATGAAAAAACGGATCAGCTTGAACATTTGCTAGATCAGCTGATGAACGTAAACCGACTCTATGCCCCACATATGCAACTAAAGAAACAGAGACTCAACCTGAGTCTATTGACGACGCAACTTATCCACGAGATGGAGCCGTTGTTTAATGAGCGAGGTCTTCATTTACAGACTTCAATCAGACCAGATATATGGATGGAAGCGGATCAAGAACAGCTCATTCGCGCTTTTGAGAACCTTTTATCGAACGCATGGAAATATGCGGAGCAACCGAGTCCGATTCACATTGATCTCCAGACCAGGGAGGATATGCTTGAGTGGTCCATCTCGAATGCGACAACGACTGAAACGATTGAGGCCATTCCTCATCTGTTTGATCGCACATATCGTGTCGATTCCTCGAGAGGGGTCACGCCAGGTGATGGGTTGGGTCTATCGATTGCCCGCCAAATCATTTTATTGCATGGTGGACGGTTGACGGCCGCACCGCTAGAGGGTCAGGTTATTTGTTTTCGGGTATCGTTACCGATGGAATGAGATATCCCATTAAGATTGTATCGAAGTGCTGTCCATCAATAAGCTTATCGTCCCGTAATCGGCCCTCGACTTCGAAGCCGTAGCGCTCATAGAGTGCTATGGCTTTTATATTTGTTTCAATGACACTTAAAGTGACTTTATGAAGGCGTTCCGTTCGCGCCCAATCGAGAACATATCGTAAAATAGCTGAACCTAAACCGAGGCCCCAATGCGCTTGCAGAATTCCAACTCCAAATTCGACAGTGTGGGATTTTCGAGCGAGCACACTACCTTCGCAGCGGGCAAACCCGACAATTTCCCCATCGACTTCTGCTATAAGAAATAGTCGATTCATGGTATTCAAATCAGAATCGATTAGAAATTGAATGGCCTCCTCACTCAATACACCTTCTCCAGGTTCGCGGTCTAAATAGTCCGTCTCTTGATCGATTTGCAAACGAATGAAAGCGAGGGATTTCGCGTCGTCTTGTGAGGCTTGACGAATGGTACAGTGTTGTTCGTTTCGTATGTATGAAATAGGGTTCATGATATCCTCCTTTGTAATATCGGTCATAAAAAAAGCACTCGGACCATTGTCCGAAATGCTCATTAGCGTTTGAGTAACAACATCACGCCGGTCACGAATAATGCGAGTCCGCTCGCGAGTCTAACTTGTTTGCACGTCACGTTCTTTCACCCCTACATTTCTTATCTGTTTGCTTTAGCGACACGTTTTGGTATTTTCGACATTTCTTGATAAATCGAAAGAATCTCGGTCCCGTAATTTCCTTTCGGCTGCATGGCCCACTTTTGGTGAAGAGATGGCCACGTCGTTGCAGAGCCTCGCTTGACGAGATGGAAGCGTGGGTCGACTTGTTTCGTATTCAGTGCATCGTGTGAGGCGTATGCCTTTAGATGCTGAACTTGAGCAGTCACGCCTTGATGCGGTGAACGGAAATAGTGACCTTTTACGCCATTCCCAGTCGTCCCGATTCCGGAATAGTTATGTTGTTCAGGGAGTACATCGCCACCATATCGAAAGTAGCCTGTCTCTTTCAGTGCTTGAGCGAACGCGACATCCCCACGAACACCTTCCTTAGCGCCGATGATGACGAAGAGGTTCGCCAAGTCTTCGACCGACGTTTGTACTAGCCGGACATCACGAGGATTCTTCTTTTTTACGTAATCCGCCATTTGTTGCGGAGTCAAAGCCGATACTCCCATAATAGCACGATTCTGCTTCTTCGGGGCCGCCTCAACGATTGATCCAGTCGAGAGAAAAGAAGATGTGATCAGAAGAAATACAATCATCAAGCTAAACACTTTTTTCATCATATGTACCCTCCTAAACGAATCATATCCATTGAGAAATAATACCATATTAGGATTAAATTTTAATTTCAGATTTATTTATGAAGGAAATGAGAAATTAAAAAAAGCCGCTCTGAATTCAACATTCAAAGCGGCTTCTCAACATTTAATTTGCTTGTTTCAATTCTTCAACAGTCTCTACTTGATCATCGAATTTCCGCACATCCACTCGTTTTACGAAGAACGCAAGGACGAGCGCCAAGAGGTTCATCCCAAGTGCGACATAAAATGAATATTGAATCCCAGATAAGAGGGCTTGCTGAGTGATGGCACCCATCGAACTCTCTGTGAGTGTCGCAGGATCGACCCCTGTCATCAATGATTCAGCCTCCGTACGTGTCACCGAGTTCATGATGGTGACGAGGACTGCCGTACCAATCGCGCCAGATACTTGTTGGGCCGTGTTGTTGATGGCCGTTCCGTGTGGATTGAGGCGAGTCGGTAACTGGTTAAGTCCATTAGTCATAATCGGCATCATAACCATCGACATCCCAAACATACGCAACGTGTACGTTAAGACGATGTACGTGTAGGTCGAATCGAGTTGGACGTTTGCGAGCATATATGTTGATACCGCGGTGATTGTCAGACCGGTAAGTGCCAATAATTTTGGCCCGAATCGGTCAAACAGTTTACCCGTGATCGGTGACATGATTCCCATGATGATCGCACCAGGGAGAAGCATGAGCCCTGAATCGAGTGGTGAGATGCCACGTACGCTTTGGACGTAAGCCGGTGTCAAAATCATACCGGAGAACATTGCGACCGCGTTGACCATCGCAATGACTGACGCGAGTGCGAACATCGGATGTTTGTAAGCACGTAAGTCGAGCAATGGTTTTTCCATATGAAGCTGGCGGTAGATGAAGGCAATCAACGAAATGGCACCGACAATCATCGTCGCCAAGACGATTGGGTTATCCCAGCCGTCCGAACTTGCTGAACTGACACCGTATAAAATCCCACCGAATCCGAGTGTCGATAAGACGAGCGACAAGTAGTCGAGAGATTGATCTTTATTTTGGACCATGACGTTCTCTGCTTTCCAAACAGCGAGCGCGAGACCGATGATCGCGAGCGGTAAAATCATTTCGAACAAGACGCGCCAGTCATAGTACTCGACGATATAACCGGAAAGTGTCGGTCCAATCGCAGGTGCCGAGATCATGACAAGTCCGAAAATCCCCATCGCCATCCCCCGTTTTTCACGCGGGAAGCTGACGAGCATGACGTTCATTAAGAGTGGTCCCATTGTTGAGGCACCGATGGCTTGAATCATTCGACCGCTCAACAACCAGCCAAAGTTTGGCGAGAAGGCCGCGATAGCCGTACCGATGGCGAAGATGCTCATCGACGTAATGAACAAGTTTCGGTTTGAAAAACGAGTGATTAAATAGGCGGATGCCGGAACGAGCACCCCCGTCACGAGCATAAAGCCTGTCGCGAGCCATTGTACGGTCGAGTAGTCTGCAATTTTGAGATCGACCATGATTGATGGGAGCGCGACGTTCAGTAATGAGTTGTTTAAAAATGCGATGAATGCACCCGCAAAGAGCACCGCCAACATGACGTAAGGCGGTTTCTTTTGGAATTCTGGTTTCATATGGATGGCTCCTTTATTTTCTAAATAGTTATGTGTTGGTAAGTGTCGATGAAATGATTTTATACCCGTTGTATAAATAAAGCAACCATTTTGTACTATTAGTCTAAAAAGGTTTTCGGTGCTATAGTAAAGGTACAAACTAGACAGAACGGAGTCACGAAAATATGAAAGAGAAAAAGAGAAAAGTTGCCGATATTGCCATGTCTCTCTTCATCGAAAATGGGGTACAGCACACATCGGTGCAAGAGATCATCGACCGCGCTAATATCTCCAAAGGGACGTTTTATAATTACTTCTCATCGAAGACGGATTGTGTCGCTAGTATCCTCGAGAACTTACGATATGATGCAGGGCAACGCCGAATCGAAATGCAGATGGGGCGGGATAAGCGAGATCGTGACGTCTTCATCGAACAGATTTCGATATTGATTCAATTGAACGAAGAGCGGAACTTGCACGCGTTATTTGAATCGATCATGTCGTCGAACGAGAATGAATTGAAGAAACTCGTCCTTCAACATCGCATTTATGAAATCGAGTGGATTGCGATGCGTTTGACGGAAATCATCGGAGAGTCCGTCAGACCGTATTCGATGGAATTGACAGTGCTCTTCAACGGAATGTTGCAACATATCTTGTTTACGAACAGAATCACGAATGCTGCCTACTCTCCTCAAAAAGTCGTCCGAAGCTTATACACGTATGTCGAATTGATTGCCGCTCGAATGATGGAGACAGGAGAGCACGTCTTGAACCCGGTCACGGTCGATCAAATGCGTGGGACGACAGATAAACATCTCATAACAATCGAAGAATTGATCGAGATGGCTGCTCGCATCGAAGAGCATGTTGCGATGACGGAAGAACAGCGAGATTTATTCGATGCGATTTCGTTCGAGCTCAAACAAGAGCGTCTTCGGAAAATCGTGTTAGAGCAATTGTTAAAGCCATTCCAACGGCTATTTAAAGGTGTGACAGGCGAGACAGAAGTACAAAAGTTCACGAATCTCGTGTGGTTGTATACGCGGACACATTAAGGACAAAAATTTCCCGATACAGTAATATAGAAGAAACAAGGAATGGAAAAAAGAATCAAAAAGTTTCCTCGAAAAAGAATTGATTCCTACAAATCCATACGCTACAATCAAATTACCGAAAGCGCTTTCGGGAAGAGGAGAATGACATGGGTACGATTTATGATTTAGCCAAAAAAACAGGATTCTCAATCACGACAGTGTCCAAAGCGTTGAACAATTATAAAGACGTGAGTGACAAGACGAGAGCGAAGATTCTTCAAGCCGCTGCTGAGATGGACTACTTGCCGAACGCACATGCCCAGTCGTTATCGACGAAAAAATCATGGGCGATCGGGGTCATGTTCTCAGAGGCGAACGAAGTCGGGATGAAGCACCCGTTCTTCAACGGAATCATCGAAAGTTTTCGTCACGCGACAGAGGAGCAGGGCTACGATTTAATCTTTGCCTCGCGGAATCTACGCAATCGTGACATGAGTTACCTCGAACACTTTAAACACCGTGCGGTCGACGGGATCGTCGTCATCTGCTCGGACCGAATGGATGAGCAAGTTCAAGAGCTCATGCGAAGCGACATCCCAATCGTCGTCGTCGATATGGACAGCGCCAACTGTAGCGTCGTTTATTCCGATAATATCGAAGGGGCGCGTCTCGCCGTGAATTATCTCTATGAACTCGGCCACCAAAAAATTGCCCACATCGCTGGGGATGAAACGATTGACGCTGGAGCGGCACGAATCAAAGGATATGAACTTGCGATGCAAGAGCTGGACCTTCCGATTCGACCAGGCTACCTCGTCAACGCCGGTTTCTTCTCGGTTGAGGAAGGGAAACAAGCGATGGAACAATTGCTTGAACTAGCCGATCAACCGACTGCAGTCTTTGTGGCCGGGGATCAAATGGCAATCGGTGTCATCGAAGCCATTCACGAGCACGGTCTTCATGTCCCAAATGACATCTCTGTCATCGGATATGATGACATTGAAATGATTCAATACATCACGCCGAAACTGACCACGATTCGCCAAGATACGGACGAAATCGGAGAAGCGGCAGCAGAACTTTTACTTGAACAAATGACCGCGAAAGAGCGACTCACTGAACGTCGCGTCATTCCGGTACGCTTAGTCGAACGGGCATCCTGTGCACCGGTCAAACAGTGATTTATAGCCAATGATGTTTCGAAGTCGCTCTCTTTTCTTCAGTGGATGGAGAGGGGAGCGCGATTTCGAAAGTCATTTTTGAAAGAAATCGAAACCGCTTTCGATATTTTATTTCGATCGTAACGAAAGCGCTTTCGATAATTTTAAACCTCTTTTTGCAAGCGCTTTCTACTATTACTTATAAAAAGGATGGGAACAACACATGCGTAAATTAGTCAGCTTACTTACACTCGGAGCACTTTCAGTTGGCGTCTTGAGCGGCTGCTCAGACAGCGAAGGCGGAGCTTCTGAATCAAAAGATGACGTCTTAAAAGTTTGGTCATTTACGGACGAATTAAAAGAACCAATTAAAACATATGAAGAGAAGAACGGTGTCAAAGTTGAATTGACTATCGTCCCGATCGCGGACTATCCAACGAAATTGAAGCCAGCACTTGAGAGTGGCGTCGGCGCACCGGACGTCTTCACGGGAGAAATCGCATTCCTTAAACAATGGGTTGATGCAGGTTATTGGGAAAACCTTTCGGACGAGCCATACAGTGTCGATGAAATCGCAGACAACTACGTCCCGTACGTGTTTGACCTCGGGAAAGATAAAGATGGAAACGTTCGCGCTCTTTCATGGCAAACGACACCAGGTGGCGTTTACTACAAACGTAGCTTAGCAAAAGAAGTACTTGGTACAGACGACCCGACTGAAATCGGTGAAATGATGAGCTCGATGGACGGTGTCTTCGAAGTTGCTGAGAAGATGAAACAAAAAGGATACAAGATGTTCCCGGACGAAGGTGCGATCCGTTGGTTCTCACAAGGAGCAAACCCAGAAGCGTGGGTCAACGATAAAAACGAACTCGTCTTGACAGAAGATAAGATCAACTACATGGACTATGCGAAAGAACTTCGTGAGAAGCAATACACTGCGCTCGCACCAGAATGGTCACCATCATGGTTCGAAGGAATGGATAAGCCAATCAAAGTGAAAGAGAACGGAAAAGAAACAGAGACACAAGTCTTCTCATACGTCCTCCCAACATGGGGTCTCCACTCTGTATTAAAAGAGAACGCGAAACAGACTGCAGGTGACTGGGCTGTCACAAGCGGACCAAGCCCATACTTCTGGGGCGGTACATGGCTCGGAGTCTATGAAGGATCGAAAAACAAAGAAGCCGCTTACGACTTCGTAAAACTCATGACACAGGATGAAGAATTCTTGACAGAGTGGGCACAAGAGACAGGCGACGTACTTGCGTTCAACCCGGTCACAGACAAGATCAAAGCCGACTTCAGCGATGAGTTCCTCGGCGGACAAAACAACTATGAGTTCTTCCTCGATGAAGCAGATGAAATCACACCAGGTATCGTCACGAAATACGACCAACAGCTCGATACACTTTATGGTGCATCTGTCCTTCAGTATGTAGAAGGGAAAAAGTCAAAAGAAGAAGCGATTGAAGAGTTCAAAAAACAAGCGAAGAACGCTTACCCAGACATCGTTGTAGACTGACGATGACCAACACGAGGGGGGAGCTCCCCCTCGGTTCTTATGGAAGGAGAAATACACGTGAAAAAACTAGATCGTTACGGCTATCTGTTCATCGCCCCGTTCTGGGTCGTCTTCTTGACATTCAGCATCTATCCGGTCCTCTTAACGCTTTATTATAGCTTCACGAACTATACGGGGAGCCCGGGTGAAGAGGTCGTCGGGTTTGCGAACTACACACGGTTGTTGACGGATACGTACTTTATCGAGGCGTTTTTCAACACCATCAAAATTTGGGGAATTAACTTCGTCTTGCAGATTGGATTGGCGCTTCTCTTGGCGCTCATCTTCTCTGATCTCCGTTTGAAGTTAAAAGGACTCTCGTTCTTCCGCTCGTTCTTCTATCTTCCAAACTTGATCACGATCAGTTCGGTCGCGCTCTTGTTCGGTATTTTACTCGACTGGCAGCACGGTTCACTCAACATGGTGTTGATGAAAATCGGCTTGATTTCGGATCCGATCAACTGGTTGGCAGAACCTGTGACGGCACAGTTATCCGTTTCACTCATTTTGACATGGATGTGGTTCGGACACTCCTTCATCATCGTCATGGCAGGGGTATCGGGCATCTCGACAGATTACTTCGAAGCCGCTCACATTGACGGTGCGAACCGTTGGCAGATGTTTACGAAAGTGACGTTGCCGCTCTTGAAACCAATTCTTCTCTACATCATGATCACTTCACTCATCGGTGGACTCCAGTTGTTCGACCTTCCGATGTTGATTACAGACGGGATCGGTTCACCAGACGGTTCGTTGAACACGATGGTGCTTTACTTGTACAACCAAGCCTTCAAGTATAACAACTATGGCTATGCGTCAGCGGTCGCTTACGGCCTATTCTTGATCACGCTGATCTTCTCGGCGGTCGTCTTCAAGGGTATGTTCCGCAAAGAGCGCGCGACACAGAAGGGGGCGTAAGCAATGGAACAAAATGCGGAATCACGGCGAATGCTTCCAGATAGCGAAGCGCAGCCGAAACGGAAAGAGGAGCGCCCGCTTAAAGTGGCGCCGCCTTCTAAGAAGACAACGAATAAGCGATTCGCACGAGGTTTGATTTATACAGGGCTCATCCTTCTCGCGATTATCTGTTTCATTCCGTTCTTGATGATGATTGTCAACGCGACACGGACGAATGGAGAAATCATGGCTGGGTTCTCACTTCTTCCGGGAACGGCGCTCGCAGACAACTATGCGACGCTCAGCGAATACATCAACATTTGGAACGGCTTCAAGAACAGCTTGATCATCTCTGTATCGGTGACGGTCTTGTCTGGTTACTTCTCAGCCCTAACGGCTTACGGCTTTACGTTCTATAACTTTAGAGGGAAAAATGCGATGTTCATCTTCATGCTTGTCATGATGATGGTGCCAGCGCAACTCGGACTCATTGGATTCTATGAGATCTCAAAAACGCTCGGTATTTTGGACACGTTCATTCCATTGATTGTCCCAGCGATTGCAACACCGTTCACCGTCTTCTTCATCCGTCAATATACGCAAGCGACGCTTCACATCAGTTTGATTGAAGCGGCACGGATTGACGGTGCGAGCGAGCTACGTATTTTCCACACAATCGCACTTCCAATGATGATGCCAGCGATTGCAACGATGTCGATTTTCACGTTCATCGGCTCATGGAACAACTACTTGATGCCACTTGTCCTCTTGTTTTCGCCTGAGAAATACACGTTGCCTGTTTTGATGGGCTTCTTGAAAGGATCACAAGTCGCAGAGAACCTTGGCTCGCTTTACCTGGGCATCGCGATCTCGGTCGTACCGATCATGATTGCCTTCTTGTTCCTCTCGAAGTACATCGTCAGCAGTATTTCGGCAGGTGCTGTCAAAGAATAAATATAGAGAAAAGAGGAAAACACTATGCATTTTAAGAAAGACTTCGTATTCGGGACAGCCACGTCCTCGTACCAAATTGAAGGCGCACATAACGAAGGAGGCCGTACTCCTTCCATCTGGGATATGTTCTGTGACATCGACGGGCGCGTGTTTGAAAAGCATAACGGTGATGTCGCATGTGACCACTACCATCGTTACGAGGAAGACATCCAGCACATCAAAAAGCTAGGTGTCGACACGTATCGATTCTCCATCGCGTGGCCACGCATCTTCCCTGCCAAGGGAGAGTACAACCCAGAAGGTATGGCGTTCTACAAAAACTTGGCGCTGCGTCTACGTGAAGAAGGAATCAAACCAGCCGTCACGATTTATCACTGGGACCTTCCAATGTGGGCTCACGAAGAAGGTGGCTGGGTCAACCGTGAATCGGTCGACTGGTTCCTCGATTATGCGAAAGTCTGTTTTGAAGAGCTCGATGACATCGTCGACTCTTGGATCACCCACAATGAGCCTTGGTGTGCCGGCTTCCTCGGCTACCACGTCGGTGTTCACGCACCGGGTCATCGTGACATGAACGAAGCGGTGCGCGCCGTGCACCACATGTTGTTATCGCACGGAAAAGCGGTCGAGTTGTTGAAGCGAGAGATGACGTCCACGACCCCGATCGGCATCACGCTCAACTTGTCACCGATGTACGCGAAGTCGGATTCTGCGAATGACCGTCTTGCGATGAACAATGCCGACGGGTATTCGAATCGCTGGTTCCTCGACCCGGTCTTCAAAGGTGAGTATCCGGTCGACATGATGAACTTGTTCTCCAAATATGTGCATAACTTCGATTTCATCCAACCGGGTGATATGGAGACGATTTCGACATCTTGTGATTTTTTCGGCATCAACTTCTATAGCCGTGGCATTGTCGAGTTCAACGCAGCAAATGATTTCTTGAAGGCAGACGCTTACTCGGACTACGAGAAGACGGGCATGGGCTGGGATATCGCCCCGAACGAATTCAAAGACCTGATCCGTCGTTTACGCTCCGAGTATACTGACCTTCCAATCTACATCACAGAGAACGGCGCCGCATTTGACGACGTGCTGGAAAATGGCGAAGTCCATGACGATAACCGGATCGACTACGTCCGCCAGCACCTTGAAGCCGTCTCTGACCTGAACGATGAAGGCATGAACATTCAAGGCTACTACCTCTGGTCGCTCATGGATAACTTCGAATGGAGCTTCGGATACGAGAAGCGCTTCGGTATCCTCTATATCGACTTCGAGACACAAGAGCGTATCTGGAAAGACAGCGCGAAGTGGTATGCCGGTGTCATCGCCGACCATAAAGCCAAACACGCAGATAGCGTCGAGGCGTAACATGCATCCATCCCTGCCGCTACGGGGATGGATTTTTTGTGTGGAATGCTATCTTTTTGGGAACGAGGATAGGGGAGGGATGTTCTATGAAACGTGAGTTTGCGACATACGAAGTGACGGGATATGACGACCTTGGGAAAATCAAATTCGTTCATTTGAGAGAAGGCGAGTTCGTGTTGCCAGTTGAGATCAAGGGAGATGACTTACGAAAAATCAAGAAGATGATGGAGCTCAATCCAGGTGTGACCGTGATTATTCATGCGGCGATTGATCAGAGACGGATGCGGTTGCTTGAAGTGGAGGGCTATTCGCTCCGGAAAGAGGATACGTAAAACGCTAGCACTGAAAAAGGGCTGGCGTTTGTTTACATAGATTGGGCAACGAAACACCAGGATAAATCTCACGATTCGCTCGTGATGACGCACAAAAGTCACCGACCATGAAACGGTTCGGTGACTTCGTTGGATTGACTGATGCGTTTGACTCGTTTCAATACGTCCCGTTTCGGTAAATTCGGGTAATCATGCTGAATGCGTTCGACGCAAGACACGATGGTTTCGGTTCGTAACAGGTGGATGATCTGCTGATCGATGGAATCAAGTTCAAGAGGTACGTCTTCTTTCGAATTCTCACGATTTAGCCAAAATGATGCACCGAATAAGTGTACGAATACAATCGCCATGACGGTGAGCGTCGATAAATCGATAGACGGAAAGAGTGTCAGTACGACGTATAGACTGATTCCGCTCACTGCTCCGTGCAGAATGGTGTCGATTAGACGCGGTACGTTCGCATGACCAAACGAGCGTAACGCTCCCGTTAACCCATCAACGAACAAACTGAGGATTGTCGACAATAGATAGAAACAACCGAGCATCGCGAGAGTCGATAAGATTCGGAACACTGTGTCTTCAAGCAGATAGATGATAATCAAATCGACGGCAAGTAGCGGGGCGAGGGCGAGCGCTAAAATCAATGCGCCCCAACCGAGTCCAGTCACAGCCTTCATGAGACATGTGCCCGATATCGTCCAAGTGCGATGATGGCACAGAAGAGACAGACCGTATGGATTACGACCCCGATAAGCATGGCATATGGCAAAATCGATTGGAAGCCAAGACCGAATGCGAGGGCGGCGCTCGATAAAATTAGAAAGCTCGGTGTATAGTTTCGGACGGTTGTTTTCTGCTTATTCGCATGTACCATAAAGTATCCCGCAATGAGTAAAAAGACAGGAAACAACATGATGGGGTAGACCGATTGAAGCAACAGTCCGAGTAATCCGGACAGACCAGCGATAACGGCGAATATAGAAGGATAGTATGCTTTCAAATTTCCAACTCCTTTACTCTTTTCCCTAAATATAACAGCCCTCCTCATTATTGAGAAGGGCTGTCGTTTTTGTTTCAGGCTGATGCTTGATCAGAGCCATCTTGTGCTTTCAATTCTTCACCGTACGAAACGCGGTCTTGAATGCGAACGAACGGAAGGTAGACGGCAACGGCCATGGCGATTGTTGCAATCTGTAAGAGGGCAGCGCGCCATCCGCCAATCAAGAATCCAGAGATGACTGGAGGTGTCGTCCATGGTACTTGAAGCGCGTTGAACGGCTCGACCCAACCCCAAAGGATGGCAAAGTAGACCATGAATGAAGCGATGGCTGGCACGACGACGAATGGGACGAACATGATCGGGTTGAAGACGATTGGCATCCCGAAGATGACCGGCTCATTGATGTTGAAGATACTTGGTGCAAGTGACAACTTCCCAAGCTGCTTCAAGTGTGCCGAGCGTGCAACGATTAAGACGGCAATGATGAAGCCGATTGTGATTCCTGATCCACCGAGTTTCGTGAACACGTCGAGGAATTGAATCGTAACGATTTTTGCGTTCTCGCCAGCGACGAGCGTACCACCAGCATCGAGGATGGCTTGGTTTTGAAGTGCATTCGCTGTGAGAAGTGGTCCCATGATTCCCATGAGGATTGCGGCACCGTGAATCCCACACCACCACATGACTGACATGAGCACCATGATGATGACGGCTCCAGCGAGTGTGTCTGTCAAGTTTTGAAGTGGTGCTTGAAGCACATCATAGATGACTTCTGTGAACGTACGTTCTGCAACCGCTTGGAAAATCGCAAACGTCGCAACGGCGAGCGAGATGATCGCTAAACCAGGAACAAGTGCAGAGAATGAGTTCGATACGCCTGGCGGGACACCGTCTGGCATTTTAATGCTGATTCCGCGTTTGATGAACTGCGAGTAGATGAATCCGACTGTCAATCCGACGAGGATGGCAGCGAGGACACCTTGTCCACCTGTCCATACTTTCGGGATAACCCCGGTAACAGTTTCTCCGCCTTCAGACAGGACAGAAGCCTGTGTGATGATGAGGAACGAGATGATTCCGAGGATACCAGCTGGTACGCCTTCGATTTTTTCATTCTTGACGTACGAGTAAGCGATTCCAAAAACACCGATCAAAGCAAGGATGTCAAACGTCGCGCCGACGACTTGCGTGAGCGGGAGTGACCAGTCTGCCCCGAATAAACCTGACATGAAGTCAGCCCAACCTGGAATCGGTAACGCCAGGATGAGAAGGAACAGCGACCCGATGATGGTCATCGGCATCGTGAGGATGAACCCGTCCTTAATCGCAAGGACGGGCTTGGCGTTCGCAAAACGAACAAAAGCAGGGGTGAACTTTTCAAATACTCTTTCTAAGCGGCTCATAGGGGAACCTCCTTATAGGTCTTCAGCGCGCGTGGCGATGATCTCTTTATACCAATGGAACGACTGTTTCTTCTTCCGTGCGAGACCATTGTTGTGGTCGACATAGATGAAGCCGTATTGTTTCTTATAACCGTTCAACCAGCTGAGTAGGTCGATTGCAGACCAAGCATAGTAACCTGCAACGTTGATGCCTTGTTGAACAGCATGTTTGACTGCACGAAGGTGTCCTTCGATGTACTCGATCCGTGGCGTGTCCATGATCTCACCGTCGACGATTGGGTCGACATCACCGAGACCGTTCTCTGTGATATAGATTTTGACGTCGCCGTAACGATCTTTCAGCATGTGCATCCCAGCGAGGAACGCTTCCGGTGAGATTTCCCAATCCCACTTCGTGTACACTTTGTCATCCATCTTGACCGTCTTGTAGACGCCATCGAATGATGGGTTACCCGGACGACCTGTCGAGTTCTCACGTCCACCGGCCATGACGAGCGCCGAGTCATTCTTCATGACGCGCTGCGGGCTGTAGTAGTTGAGACCGATAAAGTCGTTCATCGGAGCGGTACGTTTCAAGACGTCGAGTTCTTCCTCTGTCATTTCAGGAAGGAGACCTTGTTCATGTAAACCGTTCACGACGTACTCTGGATATTCACCTTTCAAGATCGGGTCATAGAACCAATGTGTCGCATAAGCGTTCGCATGCATTTCGGCAAACTTGTTCTCCTCTGCATCATCGATACTGAACGCCGGGTTGAACACGTGTGTGATCCCGATTTCGCCAGTGTGACCGTTTTGTTTGAAGAGCTCAACGGCACGGGCGTGAGCAACGAAGACGTTATGTGTCGTTTGGAAATATCCTTTGACGTCGCCTTCGATACCTGGCGGGTGTGCGCCTGTTAAGTATCCAAGTGAGCAGAAGATGACCGCTTCGTTGAACGTGATCCAGTGGTTGACACGGTCACCGAACGATTGGAAGCAAGTATCTGCGAAACGGACGAATGCGTCAACTGTCTCTTTATTCTTCCAACCGCCTTTTTCTTCAAGTGCTTGTGGGAGGTCCCAGTGGTAGAGCGTGACGAATGGGACGATGTCATATTTCAAACATTCATCGATCAAGTTGTTGTAAAACTCGAGTCCTTTTTCATTCACTTCACCTGTACCGTTCGGGAAGATACGCGGCCATGAGATGGAGAAGCGATACGATTCGAGTCCCATCTCCGCCATGAGCGCGATGTCTTCTTTATAACGATGGTAATGGTCGACTGCGACGTCGCCGTTTGTGTTTTCAAATGTCTTACCAGGAATTTTCGAGAAGACGTCCCAGTTCGAGAGACCTTTCCCGTCCTCGTTCCATGCGCCTTCGACCTGGTAAGAGGCCGAAGCGGCGCCGAACAAGAAATTGTTAGGCATTTTCAAAGTCATCACCTCAGTTTATTTATTTACAAGTTTCAATGAGTGGTCTAATACTTTCGCACCGTTCATCATGCCGTAGTCGACTGTGTTGATGACGTCGATTGGAACACCTTTTGGTTCGCAGATTTGCTTCCCTTTTGAAAGGAGGTACTTCACTTGTGGTCCGAGAAGTGCAACGTCGATGTTGTCAACGTAAGTTTCCATCTCCGATTCTGGGTAAGCTGCGATTTCAGCTTCGATGCCACGTTCAGAGGCAACCGCTTTCATTTTTTCTACTAACATACTTGTTGACATACCTGCCGCACAGAAGAGTCCGATTTTAATCATTTTTGATCCATTCCTTTCAATTCGTTGATTTCGTTTTGCATATTCATCATATATCCAAGCATTTCTTTGACGAGAATCGTGTTCATCAAGTGATCTTGCGCATGCACCATGAGGACACCAACCGTTGCCGATTTACCTTGTGCTTCGAGCGTCACGAATTTCGTTTGAATCGCATGTGCTTCTTTTAATGTCGCGTCACCAGCAACGACTGCTGCTTCGGCTTCGTCTTTCTTTCCTTCTTGCATGAGGAGCATCGCTTGATGGTAGCTCGCTTTGGCGTCACCCGAGAGGGCGATGAGACCGAAAATATCTTCCGGTGAGATTTCGATTGTTTCAGAAACCATAATATCTCTCCTTTTTGTATGGATAACTAAAATTCATAGGTACAAATATTTTCTACACGTTGATAGTAGCACGAAAGCGTTTTCGTGTAAACCCTTTCTTTTCGAAAAAAATGCATAAAAAATGCGCACGAGAAAAGCATCTCTCGGGCGCGTTTAGGATTTGATGTTCGAGACTTTGAGCATTTTGACATGTTTAAAATGATGGATGGAACGAGAGACGTCGAAGATTTGTCCGTTCGTCAAATAGACGGTGTTGTCGACGATCAAGGCTGGATCATTCTCGTTCAGGTCGAGCAGGTCGGCGGACTCTGAATCTAAAAAGTCTGCGTAAATGACTCGGTCGGCGAATCCGATGGCAAGTTTTTGGTCGTTTCGTAAATACGTGTAGATCGACTTTTGAACAATGTTCTCATCCAAGTAGATGACGAGCTCTTTTCGGAAGTATGAATCCTCTACCGAGAACGGGTGGTCATCGACGAGACGTAGCCGCTTCACGAAGTAGACAGGTGTCCCGATCGGGCACTTCATACGTTCGGCGACCTCATCGTTCGCCTCCGTCTGTTCGAAGTGTAAGACGCGTGTCTCGACTTTTCGACCGCTGAAGTCACTTGTGAGACCTTGGAGTTTTTCTAAATTGATGTAATCACTATTGTAATGGTCACGGACGAAGACGCCGCTCCCTTGAACTTGATAGACGTATCCTTTGTTGACGAGGATCTCGATCGCTTTTCGGACCGTGTTGCGGCTGACGCCATACTTGTTGGCATACTCATCCTCGGTCAATAATTTATTCGTATGTTGGTAGACGTGATTGACGATGTCCGCTTCAATCTGACTCGCAACTTGCTTGTACTTCGGAGACATACAGTTCTACACCTTTCAAAAAAATTTGTGGGAATGAATTTGGTAACAGTATAGCAGATAACCTTTGTAAGCGGATACGTTTCGTTCGTCAATTGTTGAAAAAAGTCGAACGATTCAATGCTAGAATATTCGGAAAATGTGAAACAATGAGGACATAGAGTACGTATATAGGAGTAATGCATAAGAAGGAAAGGAAGTGCTCTAGTTGACTGAGGCACATTGGCATATGGAAGAAACAACATGGCGCAAGTCACACCTTCGGGTCGGCTATACATTATTGGTGTTTGTTGTGACGGCCATTATTTTATCTTTTTTCGGACGTTATGTCTGGTTGACGATTCCGTTCGTCTTGATTGGAATGGCCATGATTGGATTAGACGTGAAGAAGTATCGGATGCGTCGTACGCATATGAAAGATCGAGATGTCGTGAAGTTACTAAAATGGAACCTACTGTATGATTTGATCAGTTCGGGTGTTCTCGTCTCCTTGATTTCGGCTCTGCTAATCTTTCAATATGACAGTTTGATGTTAGCGATCGGATTGCTCGTATGGGGAGTAGTAAGCGATCAGATGTCACGGATGTTTCAAAAGAGGTTAAATGAACGTGTTCCGCTGTTACATCAGTTAGATTTGGAGCGACGAAATCAATGATTAGACGCATGACAAAAGAAAAAGCATGGAAGCGTTTATTCGACCAATGGATATTCGGCCTGTTTGGAACATTTGTAGTACTGATGTTACCGATCAGTTTATTAACAGATGACCTTACGTGGGGCGTGCTATATATCGCCTGTGCGCTCATTCCGCTGAACATCTTATATGTGAAGCGCTATCGAATGCGTCTGAGGTTTCAACCAGAACTGAAAGGATTGTATCGTCGTCAACTCGTTCGGGACGGGTTCAACAGTGCTGCCTTTTTCCTCGCGTTGAATCATCAATTACTGTTCGCCTCAAACGTGGCGTATATGGGTGTCACGGTATTCATCGGTGGTGCGGTGCTATGGACGTTAAACGTGAACATACAAACGAAACAACAAGATATGGAGTATATACATTTCGACAAGGAGGCGATATAGGTGGAGCAAGACGTAAAGTGGATGCGACGAATGCGAGGTTATGCCGTACCCATCTTGATTCTTTATGTCACGGCCATTATTGTCGCTCTCTTATTAGAGAAAATGTGGCTCATCCCCATCATGGCGTCGGTCTCTATGATCATCGTCGTGATGGGCTATCAAGAGATGCGTATCATGTGGCGAATGACAAAACATCCGAAGGCTCATCGAATGCTTATATTCCAATACGTATTCGAATGGGTGGATGCGATTTTGTTGACGGCGCTCATGGTGACACTTCTGACAGCGGAAGATTTTGGTCTCGTGATCGGTCTCTTTTTTGGGATATGGGGAGTACTCAGTCCGACTCGGCAAAAGTGGTTCACGAAGCAACTTAAACAAATCGATCCGGAATTACCGACGTATGAGGAAGTGTTGGAAGGAGGAGAGAACATATGGAACTATCACCAAAAGTAAAAGCGCAAATCGACACGATTCTAAAAGTAGACCGCTTGACGAAATGGGGTGTCGGCATCATCGGAATCGGACTCGTCGTCAGTTTTTTGATTTATGCCTCGTATTGGACACTTTCGGACGGCGTTGTTACGGGAACGTTATATGCGGTGCTCGCTGCAGTCTTGACGGGTATTTTTATACAATATCGGATGTGGCTGCGCTTTGTGACGAATCAGACGGCACGAAACCTCTTATCGTTCAAAATGATGGCACATACGCTCGCTTTGACGGGTGTCGGGATTTATGGACTCTTTTACTTCACGAGTGAAACGACGGGCACACAATCGTTCCGTATGTTCCTCCTTTCGCAACTGACGTTTTTCGGGATTGAATACTTGGCGAAGCGGTTCGACCGCGTCATTCAGTCTTACGATGAAAACTATTTGACGGATCAAGATTTAAAAGAAATTCGTGAGGTCCGTGAATACGAGAAGGAGCAACGTCGTGAACAAGCGTGATCAGATGAGAGAGCTTGTCAGAGTGGAAACTGAAAAGAATGGAGTCTTCACTTTTCTGTCGTGGATGATCTGTATTGTGCTGTTTGTGGCGACTGAAAAAGGATGGGTGTCAGCAGGAACTGTTCTTTTGATTGGTCAATTTGCGGGTCTATTTGCGATTAAAAAATCTTGGAAGAAAGAAACGATTCAATTGAAGTATTTAACCAATCGAGACGCCAAACGTCACATACACTTGATGTCGATTTTTAATTTTTTGACGTTCCCGATTTTGCTCATCCTCATGTTCGGATGGGTAACGAAACAAATTGAGACACCTTACTTTATTGGGTTGATGGTGACTGGAGGTGTCATATCCGTCATCGGTCATAAATGGTACGAGCGATATATGGTTCGTCTCGATGAGAACTATGTCACGGAACGTGAATTAAGAGAAGAACAAAAATGGGGGAGCGCGTGAGCGTCTCTCCCATTTTATATGACCGTTCGAATAACAAAGTAGAGGCAGGTTAGGAAAGGAATTAGGAAAAGAAAACCTAGCCATTCACCTTGACCAAATAAGAGCCAAGCAAATAATTGAAACGAAAGTACACCGACTGTTGCAAATGTCGCAAATCGATAAGCTTTTGGGCGCGATGCAGGATCTTCCCACCATTCTTTAAAGAATGGAAGGCTAAAGAGAAGGGCGAGTCCTAGGAAAAAAGCTGCTGGAAAAACAAGTAGGTCACCAACATCACTTTGACCTCTTAATTGCAGCCATTTTGATGTGACAGATAATATGATTCCGATTACTAAAAATAGACTTGCCATCTCATTCCCCTCCATCTTTAACAAAAGTAGGCGAGAATTCTCCCTCCTCTAAGCGCCTCGGGCCGTAGCCCGCGTAGGTGGGGGATGAATCGCCCAATCCAATAGTCTTCTCCTCCTGTGACAGATGTGACGAACAAAGGTTCGGGATTCCGTCAGATTCTTCCTCTCCCTCCGCGGGTATCGGATGAGGAGGACACATCACGATCTTCGTAGGGGAGGAGGGACGAACATGCTGAAAGGCTATACATATAGGCTCCACCCGACGCCGGCACAGGAAGAGTTCCTCATCAAGACGATCGGCTGCGCACGGTTCATCTACAATAAGCTGCTCGAGGACCGCATCGCCATCCGCGAGGAGGCGAAGGCGGGGAACGGGACGAGACGGAAACCGGCGACACCCGCCTCCTACAAGCCCCTGTTCCCGTTTCTCGCCGAGGCGGACAGCCTCGCGCTCGCGAACGCGAAGCTGAACCTCGACGCCGCGTTCGCGAAGTTCTTCGCCGGGACGGGCGGCTTCCCGGTGTTCAAATCGAGACGGCGGTCGCGCGCGTCCTACACGACGAACAACCAGCACGGCACGATCCGCATCGAAGACGGCAAGGTGAGACTTCCTAAAATCGGCTTCGTGAAGTTCACACAACATCGTCCGTTCGAGGGCGTCATCCGGTCGGCGACGGTGTCGATGACCAAGACAGGCAAGTTCTTCGTCTCCATCCTCGTCGAACAGGACGATGCACCATGGATTCCAGCCAAGAATAAGGTCGGGATTGATCTTGGCCTGGAACACTTCGCCGTCATGACGAACGACGCGATGGTCTCCGAGAAGATTGACAACCCTCGCTTTCTCCGACAATCCGAAGCGAAGGTCAAGAAGGCGCAATGCGCGCTGTCACGCAAGAAAATCGGTAGCAAGAATCGTGAAAAAGCCAAATTACTTTTGGCAAAGAAACACGAAAAGATTGCCAACCAGCGCAAGGACTTCCTTCACAAACTGTCGAGACGGATCGTTGACGAGAACCAAGTCATCGTCGTGGAGACATTGAAGTCGAAGGACATGATGCAAAACCACAAGGTCGCCAAATCGATTGCAGATGTCAGTTGGTATGAGTTCGTCCGTCAACTCGAGTACAAATCAAACTTCTACGGACGGACGCTCATCAAGGCGGATCAATGGTTCGCATCGACGCAAATCTGTTCTTCTTGTGGCGAGAAAGGTCAGAAGAAGACGATGGATGTCCGCGAATGGACGTGTGCCTGTGGCGCGCATCATGACCGTGACATCAATGCGAGCATCAACCTGTTGATGTTGGCCGACTGACAACCATTCAGGGCAGGGACTGCCCGACGAGCTTGGTCCATAACCGTGGCTGGTAAGAGCACGGTCTTCCCAAGAAGCTCCCCCTTCAATTTGTGAAGCAAATAAGTGGCGAGTAGTTCACATATCGTTACTTGTATCATGCCCGTTCTCCCCCTACTCGAAAACCTGATGGATTGATGGCTTTTTAGTGAAAGTGGTGACTTTTACATGAACGGTAAAAAAGTATTTAGCGACTACTTTAACAATTTCTCTATCCAACACTCCTTGTACTCGATAGCATGAAAGCGTATCTGGAGAAACGGCTAGATATGAAGTGGAAGCGCCAGAACTCTGCGGAGTTGACGAGGACGAAGGTGATCGAGATTTCGGCGGATGCCTTCCAGTCGCGTGTCACGACTGAGAGAGTCTCGATAAAACGTTCGGGTGACCGGGCGGACAAAACGAGACTTGATGACATCACTCAAAAAAGCCCGTTTCCTTTTTCGAGAAATCGAAGCAAAGAGGAGAGTTTTGTATGTGTGGAATCGTAGGGATGATCGGACAAGTTGGAACGAAAGAGATTTTATTGAAAGGGCTTGAAAAGCTCGAGTATCGTGGCTATGATTCAGCAGGAATTGCCTTAGTCGGTGAAAACGTTCGTACGTTCAAAGAAGTGGGACGGATTCAAGCACTCCGTGACATCGTACCGGCTGATGCTGAAGGGACGATTGGAATCGGTCATACGCGTTGGGCGACACACGGGGTACCGAGCGTGCCGAACGCCCACCCGCACCAAAGCACGACTGGACGGTTCACGCTCGTCCATAACGGCGTAATCGAGAACGATGAACAATTGAAAGCCACGCTCGACGTCCCGTTCCTTTCAGAGACGGACACGGAAGTCATCGTCTTACTCATGGAGAAACACTTCGTCGAGCTCGGTGATGTCGAGGCGGCGTTCCGCAAGACGCTTTCGGACCTCCACGGTTCGTACGCGATCGCGATGATCGACTCAGAGGACAAAGAACGCCTCTATATCGGGAAGAACAAGTCACCGCTCCTCGTCGGACTCGGGGACGGCACGTTCAACGTCGTCGCATCAGACGCGATGGCGATGCTCCAGGTGACAGACCAGTACCTCGAGCTCCACGACGGTGAAATCGTCATCCTCACACGTGAGTCGGCGACAATCAAAACGCTCGACGGTGACGTGCTCGAACGCGCGCCATACACGGCCGAGATCGATGCGTCAGACATCGAGAAGGGCACGTACGCGCACTACATGTTGAAAGAGATGGACGAGCAACCGGCCGTCATCCGCAACATCATCCAGCATTACCAGAACGAGAACGGCGACATCGAACTCACGGAAGGCGTGCGTGAGCTCGTGTCAGAAGCGGACCGGATCTATATCGTCGCATGTGGGACGAGCTATAACGCGGGACTCGTCGGAAAAGACATTTTGGAGCGCATCGCTGGCATTCCGACAGAAGTGCACGTTTCTTCTGAATTCGGCTACAACATGCCGCTCTTAAGTGAACGTCCGTTGTTCGTCTTCTTATCACAATCCGGTGAGACAGCGGACAGCCGTGCCGTACTCGTCGAAGTGAAGAAACGCGGATACAAAGCGCTCACCATGACGAATGTACCGGGATCGACGCTCTCACGCGAAGCGAATGAGACGATGCTCCTCCATGCAGGACCAGAGATCGCGGTCGCCTCGACGAAAGCGTACACGGCGCAAATCGCCGTCCTCGCGATTCTCGCGTATGACATCGCTCGTGCGACAGGGAAAGAATTGCCGTTTGATCTCATGCCGGAGCTTGCCCGAGTTGCGACCATCATGGACTCGATCATGGCGCAAAAAGAGTTGTTCGAAGACCTTGCGGAACGTTATTTGAAAACGACACCGAACACGTTCTTCATCGGTCGTGGGCTTGACGCATCTGTCTGTCTCGAAGGAGCGCTCAAAGTAAAAGAGATTTCGTATATCCAAGCGGAAGGGTACCCAGGTGGGGAACTGAAGCACGGGTCGATCGCCTTGATCGAAGACGGGACACCGGTCATCGCGCTCATCTCACAACCGAAGACGAACTTGAATATTCGCGGGAACGTCAAAGAAGTCGTCGCCCGTGGCGCGAACGCCTGTATCATTTCGATGCAAGGCGTGGAACATGAGAATGATGACTTCATTTTGCCGCACGTCGAGCCACTCTTGGCACCGCTCATCAACGTCTTACCGGTTCAGTTGATGGCATATTATGCGGCGCTCGCCCGTGGCTGTGACGTCGACAAGCCACGTAACTTGGCGAAATCGGTGACAGTGGAATAAATAATGAAGAGGCTGAGTTAATAAAAACTGCACTTTGTTTGTTGGATACTTTCAACATACAAAGTGCAGTTTTTAATTAGTTCCTTCGGATTGCCTTAGAATAAATGATTGAATCATTGTATCGAATCGATAGTGTTCAAGTAAGGATTTGTTCTTTCTTGAAATGTTTAATCCGTACTCAGGTTTACTCTTTTGTCCGGGTTTATCGTAATCTCGATCAACGAATAATTCATTTGGGGCTAACCAAGCGACGTTAGGGATTAGATAAAGTTCAGGGTGTGCGTCTTGGGTGAATAAAAGAAGTGTCAAATAAAGGTTTGGAGTCGTAAGGTCGAATTTACTTTTTTGCATAAAAACATATCCTGAATTACGAATTGCTTTTACTTGAATCTCACAAAAGCGGTTATTGGAATCTTTAATGACAAAATCGACTCCGTGATCATCTACTTCTGATGTATAGACGTCACATCCGTAGGACGCGAATTCCATTTTTGCATAGTACTCTGCATATCTTCCGAGCTGTAAGTGGTTTAAATGCTCCCAATTAAAGTTAGGCAATTCTGTCCATTCCTCTCTGTAAATACAAGATGTAATAAATTATAATACAATTCATTACAAGAATAGATATTTTAATCTAAAAGTATATCTTTAATGAACTGTCGATTAAACCGTAGATGAATACTTTCATGAAGACTTTAGCTCCTTATTAAGGAGTGAGTCTAGTGACGTAGACATAACCTTTTTACTCCTTGCCGATATCTTTGCCAACAAGCAAAATAGTAGGAGAAGTAAGCGGTTCCAACTTATGATTAGATAAAGATAAGCGACGAAAGAAGGGCTGACATGAACGTATACATTGCTTGCCATAGCGGGTTTGTGACAAGTGCGATGGCGGCGAAGTTATTCGCGCAGGCAAGCGAGGGGCGCTTGTCTTGTACGATCACGCACGGAACGATTCAAAACATCCCGAATGAGGTGGATTTGATTCTCTATCAGGAAGGGGCGACCCCGGTCACCCATCCAACCGCACGTGTCCGGTCAGTCCGACAACTCCTGTCGCTCGAGGAATACCGACTACTTGTCGAAGAATGGATGGATGAGCATGAGACATGAGTGGACCGCGCGAGAGCGGTCGATTTTACTACACTTATTGGCAACTGAGACATCGACACCGCTCGCCGAAATCGCGCAGGCGGTGAATTTGTCTGAGCGCACGATTCAACGAGAACGACAATTACTTGAAGGCATCTTAAAAGAGTTCGAACTTGAACTCGCTTGGCAACGCGGTCATGGACTGAGCCTGGTTGGCAAACCAGATGCGAAACAACAGTTACGAGAAGATCTCATCTTATCTGCAGAAGCGATCCCGACGAGCGAGGACCGCTTATTTGAACTGGCGTGGCGTCTCTTGTTTGAGAACGATACGCTTAAATTGCAGGCGGTCGCTAAACAGATGCACGTTTCGCCGAGCACGTTGACGCAAGACTTGGAGAAATTGGATCGATGGTTCGAAGAGTATCATTTAGAAGTTGAACGGAAAAAAGGTGTCGGAGCTAGAGTGCTCGGCTATGAGTCCGAGAAGCGTAAGCTACTCATCAACGCGCTCCTTGCCCACTGGGACACGCTCGCATTTTATCGCTTCGTCCGTGGAGAAGACGACTACATTCCTGCTTTTTTGAAGACGGTACCATGCGAGGAGATGCTTGAAGGTCTTCGAGACGGTTATGATTATTTGAAATCCCGTTCGTTTGAGCGGATGGACGACCGCACCATCATGCGAGTCACGTTCGCTTACGGCGTGCAACAAGAGCGATTAGCGTCTGGATTCTTTTTAGAGATGTATACGAAAGGACGGTCCGAGGACTATCTGAAAGTCGCCACCGATATGGAAGCGGCTCTCGGTATCACTTACTCGATGGCGGAACGCGTCTGGTTCGCGGAAGAGGCGAATCGTCTGCGCTCAATTAAAGATCAAATGAAAGAAGACGAGGAAGAACGCTGGATCATGCAGATTCGGGTGCATAAACTGATTCATCACGTCTCGCTCATCTACGGGTTCACCTTTACGGATGACGCGGCTCTCGAACGAGGACTGCTTGCTCACATCCTCTCGAGTATGAATACGCAGGCGCTACCAGAGACGAGTACGGTCAAGCCCCACATCGACCGCGACTATCCGGGACTTCGTTCGGCGATTCAACAGGCCGCCGACATCGTCTTTGGGACGAATACGTTCTCCGAAGAAGAAACGGTTTTTTGGGCGATGCACTTTGCGGCAGCACTCGTCAAACCGGTGCGCCGCCGCGAATATCGGGCGCTCGTCATCTGTTCGGCCGGACTCGGTTCGTCGAAGATGCTCGTCAATCGGGTACGCCAAGAGTTCCCAGAGATGCAAGACGTCGTCAACTCATCACTTTTCGGACTCGAACAGCACCGATTGGAAGAATATGATGTCATCTTGTCGACGGTACCGTTACCACCGCTATCGGTACCAACGTTAATCGTCAACCCGCTTTTGACGAGTGAAGAAGTGCAACGCGTCCGCCATCTCTTACTGTCATTACCGCAATCCTTTCAGACACTCGCAACGAAGCCGCGGTCAACGATGCTTGATTTCGCAGAACTCGGGGAATTGGTCGAGACGTTCGAGCGGATGGATGACCAGTTCGATTTGGTCACGCTCAATAATACGGACCGTTTAGAAGATATCTTGCTTGATATCGGTACACATTTAGAAGAACGTGACCTCGTACAAAGCGGGATTCAGCTCTCTGCCCAACTGCTTCGTCGTCACGAGGTCGCGGGCCTTGGTGTGCCGGGTACGAAACTGGCGTTATTCCACGGACGACATGCCTCGATTGAGAAGGCGAGTGTGTTTGCGTTTGATTTAACGACATCGATCCCACTCCTCATGATGGATCAGTCGACCGAACCCGTGACACGTCTCCTTGTCTTGCTTGCACCGGAAGAAGCACGTGACGTCGAGCTTCAGTTCCTAAGTGCGATCAGCGGGTCGCTCATTGAGAGTGAGGAGCATATGCGTCTTTATAGCACGGGAACGAAAGAAGATCTTCGTTTACTCCTGCACGAATGCATGAAGAAAATGATTCATGAAACATTGTACGAAAAATGACCGAACCATGGTCATTTTTTTGTTTGGCACAAAATGTTGCCAAAGTGTGAACTGGATTGAATTGAGTAAGCGCTTACTCCAGGCATACAATACAGGTGTAGAGCACAAACCGGTTAGCTACACTACACATTCAACCTTTCACATTTAAACGACTGGAGGTTTTATACATGGCGAATACGCAAGCAAGCTCGGGCGGGGTCCGAGTCAAAGTACAACGGTTCGGTAGTTTCCTCAGTGGGATGGTCATGCCGAACATCGGCGCCTTCATTGCCTGGGGGATTATCACAGCACTCTTCATTCCAACAGGATGGTGGCCAAACGAAAAATTAGCAGAACTCGTTGGTCCAACCATCACGTATCTCTTACCATTACTCATCGGTTTCACTGGTGGTAAATTACTTCATGACGTACGAGGCGGTGTCGTCGGGGCACTCGCCACGATGGGGGTCATCGTCGGTACCGACATTCCGATGTTCCTCGGTGCGATGATCATGGGTCCACTCGGTGGTTATGTCATCCGCCAAGTCGACCGTGCCCTTGAAGGCAAAGTTAAAGCAGGATTTGAAATGCTCGTCAACAACTTCTCAGTTGGAATCATCGGTGGTCTTCTCATGCTTGGAGGATTTGAAATCTTCGGTCCGATCATGAGTGCCCTCGATAAAGTCATGGCGGCAGGTGTTGACTGGATCGTCGGCGCGAAATTGCTTCCGATTGCGAGTCTGTTCATCGAACCAGCAAAAGTTCTCTTCTTGAACAACGCCATCAACCACGGGATCTTGAGTCCGCTTGGTGTCGATCAAGTCGCAGACGCTGGAAAGTCCGTTCTCTTCTTACTTGAAGCAAACCCAGGACCAGGTCTTGGATTACTTCTCGCCTATATGTTCTTCGCCAAAGGTGCAGCGAAACGTACGGCACCGGGTGCAGCTATCATTCACTTCCTTGGTGGGATTCACGAGATTTACTTCCCATACGTATTGATGAAGCCGGTCTTGATCCTTGCGATGATCGCAGGGGGCGCAACAGGGATCTTCACGTTCGTACTCTTTGATGTCGGTCTCGTCGCACCTGCTTCACCAGGTAGTATCTTTGCCATTCTTGCGATGGCATCACGCGGTTCATATCTTGGACTCGTGGCAGGGATTCTCTTGTCAGCAGCGGTCACGTTCGCTGTGGCTAGTGTCATCTTGAAATCGAGCGCAGCAGAGGAAGTATCACTCGAAGAAGCGACACAAAACGTGAGTGCGATGAAAGGCAAACAGTCTTACGCATCGGCTCTCGTGACAGATCGTCTTGATAAAGTCGACCATATCATCTTCGCTTGTGACGCTGGAATGGGATCGAGTGCCATGGGAGCATCGGTTCTCCGGAACAAGGTCAACAAAGCGAACTTGCCAATCAAAGTGACGAACACGTCCATCAGCAACTTGCCGAAAGATGCTCAGTTTGTCATCACACACGAAGATTTGACGGAGCGTGCGGAAGCGCAAGCACCGAATGCGATTCATCGTTCGGTCACGAACTTCTTGAACGCCGATTACTACGACCAATTGGTAGAAGAAATTAAAGCGGAACGCAGCAAAATTTCTTGAACTCAGAACAGATAGAGATACGGTTTAGCCATTAGGAGGAAATCAAAATGCCATTCATTCAAACAGAGATGATTCGACTTAACCAAACATTCGCAACGACAGAGGAAGCGATCACAGCAGCCGGAGCCGTCCTACAAGACGCCGGCTGTGTGACGCCGGAGTATGTAGAAGCGATGCATGAACGTCAAGCGATCGCCAACGTCTATATCGGAAACCACGTCGCCATTCCACACGGTACAGAAGCAGCGAAATCAGCGGTTCAGAAGACGGGGATCTCGTTCTTGCAAGTACCAGACGGTGTCGACTTCGGAGGTCAAACGGCCAAACTCGTCATCGGAATTGCAGGCGTGAATGATGAACATTTAGAGCTCCTTTCGCAAATCGCGATTCTCTGCTCGGACGAAAGCAATGTGGAGCGTCTTGTTCAGGCGAAAACGAAAGAAGAAATCTTGGCGCTCTTTATGGAAGAGGTGGCGTAAATGAAAGCTGTTCATTTTGGTGCAGGGAACATTGGACGAGGATTTATCGGATTATTGCTCAATCAAAGCGGTTACGAGGTGACGTTTGTCGACATCAATGACACTGTCATCGAAGCGCTTGAGGTAAAACGTCATTATGAGGTCGGATTCGCAGAAGACGGCGTCGATCGTATCATTGTCGACCGTGTTCGCGGTGTCAACAGTTTAAAAGAACCGGCTCGTGTCGTGGAATTGATTGCAGAAGCAGATCTCGTGACGACGGCTGTCGGACCGTCACTCCTCTCAAAAGTGGCACCGTTGATTAGCGAAGGACTTCGTGCTCGTGAAGTCGAAGACGCCCCGGTTTATGTCATTGCATGTGAGAACATGATTGGTGGGAGTGCGATTCTTCGTCAAGAAGTAGAGGCGTGTGACGGTGTCGGGGAGGCGAATGTCTTCTTCCCGAACGCGGCTGTCGACCGCATCGTCCCACTACAACAACATGAGGATCCACTTTACGTGGAAGTCGAGACGTTCCATGAATGGGTCATCGAGACACAAGGGCTCAACGAACAACCACCGATTCAAGGTGTGACATGGGTTGAAGAAATCGGACCGTATATCGAACGGAAATTATTCACGGTCAATACGGGACACGCCATCGCCTCTTATATTGGCTCGTTGTTCGGGAAGGCGACGATTGACGAGGCATTGAAGGATCGCCGTGTGCGTCAAGTCGTCCAAGGCGCTTTATATGAAACAGGTTGGTTATTGCTTGAGAAATATGGATTCGAGGCGAAAGAGCATAGCCAATACATTCAAAAAATCATCAAGCGCTTTGAAAACCCGAAATTGAAGGACGAAGTGTCGCGCGTGGCGCGTTCGCCGATTCGTAAACTTGGACCGAGCGACCGTCTCGTCAAGCCGGCACGCGAATTGATGGATAACGGCATCGAGCCAAACGAACTCGCTTACGGGATTGCAGCAGCCCTTCATTACTACAACCCGGAGGACTCGGAATCGTCGGAGCTGAACTTGTCGATCGAAGAACACGGCATCTCGTCAACGATTGAAAAATACCTTCATCTTCATGAAGGGGACACGTTGACCCAGTTGATTCTCGATCAATATCATTTGATTCGGGAAGAAGAAAAAGAACGCGTGTCGTAACTAAAAATCGCTCCTGTCTATTTGACAGGAGCGATTTTTAGTGTTTTCCGAACTCGAGATAGGTGGTCGTCTCTTTGACATGAAACGGAACGTCTGTCTCAGACAACGGAAGACTGAAGTAGTAGCCCTGTACGTAGTCACACGATTCCTTGAGTAGCCATTCGAGTTGCGCGGATGTTTCCACACCCTCCATGAGAACTTTCATACCCAGGTTGTGACCGAGTTGAATCATCGAGCGGACGATGGCCTCTTGATTGCGGTCGGTGAACAGGTTTTCGATAAACGTTCGATCGATTTTCAGCACTTGCACAGGAAGTTCCCGAAGTTGGCTGAAAGAAGAATAGCCGGTCCCAAAATCATCGAGAGAAATGAGGATCCCGAGCTGATGCAACTGCGTCAGTTTTTCACGAGTCGAGGCCTCATATGAAAGCATCGAGGACTCGGTCACTTCCAATTCGAGATACATCGGGTCCATCCCCGTCTCCAAAAGAATGGATTGTAGCGTATCAACAAAGTCTTCGCGCGCAAATTGGAGCGGGGAGACGTTAAGGGATAATGTAAAGGGACGTATCCCAGTTCGTTGCCAACGTACCCAAGTGCGACAGCCTTCCCGAATGACCCAATGACCAATCGAATGAATTAACCCCGTGTTTTCTGCAATCGGGATGAAGTCAGATGGCGCAACCTTTCCGATTTGTGGATGTTGCCAGCGAAGTAACGCTTCCACGCCTTCTAATCGATTCCGCTTCAAATCGATTTTCGGTTGATAGACAAGTGTCAGTTCGTTTTTACTTAGTGCGGTGACGAGTGCTTTTTCTATCTCGATATTGCGTAAGAGTTGAGGTCGTGATGATTCTTCGAATAATTTGATATTATTCTCTCCATCTTGTCTGGATTCATCAGCCGCAAGACGAGAAAACTGAATAAGTTCTTCGGAAGAAGCACTATCCTTAGGGAAATGACTGATTCCCGCACTCATCGTCAATTCAAGAGTCGTGCCATCCACGTCGAAGCTGGATGAAAGCGCCTTAATACATTTTTCAGCCTTTTGATGAGCGAGCGAACTTCGTTGCGCAAATAGTAAGATGACAAACTCGGATGGTCCGATTCGTGTCAACACATCGTCTGGGTGAATCGTATGTTTGAGGCGGTCAGCGACTTGAATGATCAACTCATCTGCTCCGTGATGCCCGAGAATGTCACTTAGGAAACGCCAGCGGTTTACGTCGATATATAAACAGGCGACCGAACGTTCTTGTGAGATACATTCCTTCAAGAGGGCATCCAGTTTATGCCGATTTGGTAAATCCGTCAATGCATCGTGAAAAGCCATATGTTCAATCAGACGCTGAGAGGCGACTGCTTCGGTCACATCTCGGATAAACCAGAGTACTTGATTGTTCGAACCATCTTGAAGTGGGTAAGACGTCACTTCTAACGTACGATGATTCGTGTCAATTTGTACCGGCTGATAGAACGGCTGTTGAGCCGACAGCAAAGGATGATAATCCTGAAAAAAAGGTTCTGTTACATGCCCCTCGAATAAGTGAGCGAACGCCTGATTTTGATATTGGATTTCACCATCGCTTGTCGTCGTCACTACGGCATCCGTTGTCGATTCTAAAATCGTCGTTTGGAAGAGGTCACGTTTTTGGATTTGTCGTTCTAACGTATACGCAATAAAGTACATCCCGAATAAGAGAAATACGATGCTTGTGACTAACCATGCGAGTAGGGTCGGATCAATCGGAACCTGCCTGACGGGTGAAGCATCGGGGATAATGGTCGTTGCCCGCATTCCAGCAAGGTGCATACTTAAAATAGCTGTCCCCATCAGAAGGGAGAACATCAGTTTCACGGAAAAAGCGGAATGCTGCATAGAGTAGGATGAAAAGAAACCTACCCATAAGGCGAGAAAGGAAGCGCCCCAAGCGATACCAATCGAAATCAATACCCATAAGGGATCAAAGTCTAATTGAACACTTTGTATAGCGGTCATCCCGATATAATGCATGCTGACAATTCCGAATCCCATCAAACCGGAAGATTGCAGTAAGGTCATCCATGTCGTCTTTCGGGAAATCAAACCGAACGACAGGATGCACCCGGCAATCGCCGGAATCATCGATCCGATAATGAGCCAGATGGAGTACGTGCTTTCGTGTAAAGAAGCATGACCGAGCATGGCCACAAAATGCATGGACCAGATGCCGAGACCTAGGGTGGTACCACCAAATAAAATCCAAGTACGATGAGACGTTGTCACACCTCCTGTGACCCGCTTCGCTAATTCGAGTGCCATCAAGGCTGAAACGCTAGCAATGAGGAAAGCGAGCATCATCAAAAATCCATTATGACTCGTTGTGTGCGTGCTAATCTGTTCCATAGTGTCGATACCTCATAGGGTTTTTAATTTATGATTCACTTTATTATATGCCGAACAATTGTAATTACATATAAAAAGATTCAAATGCTATTCTTCCAATCAAATAAGGGGTACTACATTGCTGAAGGGGTGCTGACTATGTATAAAAATAAATACATTCACTTGTTCTTATTGGTCTCATTCGGCTACTCATGGCTTATATGGGGAAGTTTGTACTGGTGGACCGATTTACCGATTATGGCAATCGTTATTTCGGGAGCGTTTGGACCCAGCATTGCAGGGTTCGTTACGATGTATCGACTTCGCGGTGGGGAAGGGGTGACACATCTTTTTCGGAAAAGCGTTCAGTTCCAGATGAGTTGGAAGACGTATGTGATTCCCCTTTTGTTGGTGCCGTTCTTATTTCTCGTGGCGTATTGGTGGACGGATAGAAGCGATGCCTTACTCGTTCGCGAACCGTGGTGGATCGTCCCATACTTTCTCTATATGCTATTTCTCGGTGGGGCGGTGCAGGAAGAGTATGGATGGCGCGGCTATTTGCTCGACGCCTTGCAATCAAGACTCCCACCGCTTCTAGCCAGCTTGTCACTCGGAGTGGTCTGGACGCTATGGCATATTCCGCTCTTCCTCATGGTTGGAACAGTTCAGGCGAATCTATCGTTTTGGGCATATGGATTAGCCGTGATGGCTTATACGATTCTCATCACTTGGGTATACAACGGTTCGTCGCGTAATTTATGGTCG
Source organism: Exiguobacterium profundum (assembly GCF_042652865.1). GTDB lineage: Bacteria > Bacillota > Bacilli > Exiguobacteriales > Exiguobacteriaceae > Exiguobacterium > Exiguobacterium profundum. The sequence continues at coordinate 17,232 of NZ_JBHSHG010000007.1, read as the reverse complement.
GCCTTTCTCATGCATACGATGTTTAATGTCATGCTCGTGATGGTCGGGTTCGAAGCGGAAAGTGGTTATCCAGTCGGGTTTATTCATTTGACGATCACGTTATGGACCGCTGCGATTTTAGTCATTTGGAAAACGTACGGTAAATTGAGTTATGAGCCACTCGAGGAAATGATTCCTTCATACCCGAGTGTTACGCAACGGATGCGTGAGGGTAAAGAGTAGGACAAAAAAGAAAAGGAAGTGGACGTCTTGAATTTTCGCGCACTCGAACAATCAGACGTGAAATCCTTGCAGCGCTTGTTTATGGAGAGTCTGAGTGACTTGATTCGACGAGAGCGTTTTGAAGATGCCGATTTGCTCGATGAAGAAGTGGCACGTCTGAACACGACGATTCAAGATCATTTCGATGATGACACCGTTCAACTGTACATTGTGGAAGAAGACGGAATCATTGTGGGAGCAGGGGCGTTACTACCTCCGAATGATATCATCTCAGGCAACATACAAATTGAGCGTGGTGCAATCGAGTTAGGGAGTGTCTATGTGTCACCTCGTATGCAGCGGCGAGGTGTCGGACAATACTTGTTAGAAGAAATGATGCGTGAAATTTCGAATCGAGGGAAAGACGTCTTTTATTTAGATGCCGGATTCCCGAGCGCTCAAGCCTATTGGCAAAAACGATTGGGTGAGCCATCTCATATCCTCGAACATTATTGGGGTCCCGGGGCATCACATATGATTTGGCGGGTCAATATCAAACAAGGAACTTAGCTGAGTGCTAAGTTCCTTGTTTTTAGTAATAAGATCGCATGAATTGATGAATGCCGGATGCCGTTGCTTCAGCCATTCGTTGACGATATGTCGTACTCGTTAAATGTGAGCGGTCGCTTGAATTACTGATGAATCCGTATTCGACAAGGGTAGAAGGTGACACGTTACGTCCGACTACGTATACATTTTGATACTTGACCCCACGGTTTTGAATCGTGGAAATCCGTGAAGCGATTTCTTTATTGATACTTGAGCCGAGACTACGGCTGGCGGAAACGTAAGGGTTTGTCGTATAGCTATCTGACGTCGGGACGAGTACCTCATGTCCATGAGCCGTGTTATAAACAGAAGAGTTCGCGTGAAGACTGACGAACACATCCCCTTTATAAGACTTGTTGAGTGACACACGTTGGTCAAGGGAGAGGTACGTATCGTTTGAGCGAGTCAATTTAACGTTGTAGTCATATGTGCTCGATAAGACGCCAGCAAGGCGTTTCGCGATATCAAGTGCAATTACTTTCTCGTAAACCGATCCGTAGACAGCGCCAGGGTCGTTTCCGCCATGCCCTGCGTCGATGACGACCGTTTTACCAGTTCCGTCTGTATCGGTTGGTGTCGTGACAGTCGTAGGCTTCAAGTACTCGGATGCTACATAACCGGTTTTCCCATCGTATGTGACTTTATACCACGACTCGTAACGACTGACATACTTGACGACCGACCCGACCGGAATGACGGTTAAGACATTGCTCCAAGAGGCCGCGCTAAGGCGCATGTTCAAGTTCACGGTCGTTTCATAATAAGCAGACGGGGTTACAGGAGCTGTCGTCGCCGTTAAATAGTCAGAAGAAACGTAACCGGTTTTCCCATTATAGGTGACCTTATACCATGATCCGTAGCGACTCACATATTTGACCGTCGCACCCGACGGAATCGTCGTGACGACAGAACTCCATGAAGCGGCGCTGAGACGAAGGTTTAAATTGGCAGTCGTCTTATAATAGTCCGAAGGTGGGACGGGAGCACTCGTAGCTGTTAAATAAGCAGAAGCGACGTAGCCCGTCTTTCCATTGAACGTCACTTTGTACCATGACCCATAGCGACTGACATACTTGACGGTCGCGTCGGCAGGGATCACGGTGACGACATCGCTCCATGAAGCGGCAGTAAGACGCATATTTAATCGGTCTGTTGTCTTATAGTAAGCAGAAGTGTTCGAGACCGTAACGTATTGAGAAGAGACATATCCTGTTTTGCCTCCATAACTGACTTTGTACCACGAACCGTATGTACTGATATACGTGACGCTTGAGCCAGATGGAATGGTCAACAGGACAGGGCTCCAAGTGGCTGCACTTAAGCGAAGATTTAAGTTGGCGGTAGTGGTATAGGTCGAGGCGGCTTCAACAACAGTCGATTGAATACCAGATGAATCCAGTTGGAACGGGACGATTGCTGCCCCGGATATTGCAAGTGAAGAGCTGAGTAACAGCTTTAAACTCCATGATGATTTTGTTTCATTCAATGTTCAAACTCCTTTATTCATTAAACTAGTGACAAGGGCGGCGTATGAGAGTGCATCTAGGTTGTCCCTGTTTATTATATAAGTAAAAAGGAAAAAATGGAGGGGAATATATAATTCATTTACCTTTTTTCTTAAAATAAAAAAGACGCACAAGGCGTCTGGAGTAAATCAGATTAAACGATGCGAGGCATATCATCAACAAGTAGTTTAACTGGTTCATCTACTTTAACAATGCGAGGCATGTCGTCAACGAATAGTTTAGCAGGCTTGTCTACTTTAACAATGCGAGGCATATCATCAACAAAGAGTTTGATTGGTTCGTTCACTTTAACGATACGAGGCATATCATCAACGTGTAATTTGACGGGCTCATTTACTTTAACAATGCGAGGCATATCATCTACTAGAGGTCTAACAGAACTTCCTAAAAGTAAAACTGCTGTAGCGATAAATAGTATTCCTGTTACTTTTTTCATTAATAAAACCTCCATCAAATTATTATTTTATGCTTTTAAAGCAGAAAAACCTAAATTATCATAGATCATTCGTCAGCTTTCAAAGAATCGAACAATCGGTATAGTGTCTCAGATTGCTGATATATACGTGTCTCCAAATCTCCTGAGTAAGCATCTGGAGTGTCGGCAGGAAAGATCACTACTTTTTCAGATTCACTTTTTACAGCAGTTGCTAGAATAGAAACATTTACTTGTTGACTCAATAACGTACTGCAAAGAGAATGTGATATCTTATCAGTTTCATTGAGTAAATTTGGTCTCCAGCAAACTGATGTTTCGGGCAAAATATACAAAATATGTCCTTCTTCAAGTAGGGTCATGCATTGATTAGTAACAAAGTCTGAATCCTGCTCAACGTTAATATATTCATAATCAAGTAACTGTTTTTCATAAATTGTTTTTGTACTTCGTTTTAAAATCGAGAGGGAAAGTTCAGGTCCTAGAATATAAAGTTTTTTGAAAGAGTGAATGTGATTCAATGAACGAGCTATCAGTCGAGGTAATGATTGATAGTAATCGATTTGAAAAGCGTTTACAATGAAACCTCTAGGAGAACTTAACAATTGGGTCAGGTGTTCTAACCCTGAAAAATTATTATGATCTTCAGAAGTGTACATTGTATCCATGGTTGGAACTTGCTTTGACTTAAAATAAATTTTAGGCTTAATGTAGTCTTCGGCAAGTAAGAAACTTAGTTTTCCCATTTGTCATTTTCACCCCCGGATAAATAATTGAAATGTGTTATTTAGTAAAAATTAACTAGGAAATTTGTAGAAACTGTTTTTACTAGTTCAATATTATCATGTCATCTTTTATAAAGGGGGATGTTTTGGTTGGGAAAATCATTCCTAGAAATGCTCTTTTAAGATGCTTTTTTGTGGCGAATTTCCTGTATGCGTGACAAAAAGACTAATATTTTTTAAAAAAACCAACCATTTTAGTTCGAAGGGGCTACTTTTTGATATGGAATATAACTTTGGGAATTTAATAAAAGTAGAACGTATGCGGAAAAATATGAAGCAGTCAGTGCTTGCTAGAGGAATCTGCTCAATCTCATACTTAAGTAAAATTGAAAATAATCAAACTACTCCTAGTGACGAAGTCTTAGAACTGATTTTTGAAAGGTTAGAATTAGAGGTTCCACTTTATTATGACTTCAGTGAAAAAGTAGATCAAACTAAAAAAGAAATTCGAGATATATTGAAAGAAGCATTATTGTCACGCCAAGAAGATAAGTATTTTAAGAGGATTGAAAAATTTAAAACAAATCCTGTTGTCTTACAATCGAAGGAATTGTACATTACTTTATTAATCACGCTAGCGCGATTTGGTCTCACACCTGGTGGTAATGTTCAATATTTAATTGAAGTAGGTTGGATTAAAGATCAACTAAACAAAGACAATCGTTTGCGATACGATTTATTGCAGTGCCTCTACATGTTTCTCTATCAGTCGGCTGATCGAGAAACTACTGTGAGTTTGTTAGAGAATGTTGGTAAAGAGCTTGCGGATTCAAGTATTCCTGATTGGGAAAAAGCAGATATGCGATATGTGATGGGCGCCCTTTATCACCGATTTACAGATTATTCTCAAGCTATTGATTACGTGAAGTTGGCACTCGAGTATTTTCAAGAGAATTTTTGCTTGGAACGAATTATCGAGTCGCACATGATTATTGGTTTGTCATTTAAACGTCGGAAACGATACACAATTGCTTTAGAACATTATGAAAAAGCAGCGAAAGTGGCAGATAAGGCAAAATTGAACGATTATTATGGAATGCTTTATAACAATATGGGAGATATATATTTTTTAATTGGGGATCAAGAGAAAGCACAAAAATATTTTCTTGATAGTTTTAAGGTTAAAGAAGGAGCAAAAAGTAAACTATATAGTGTAATGTCTTTGCTTGAAGTCAATGCCGCTAAAAATAATATTGAAGGCATTATGGAATGGTTGGCAATAGGCTATGAGTTAAAAGGGGATCAAGATGATTTAGTAGAGTTTAACTATCACTTTGATATTTACGTAAGTAAGTATAAAAAAATTGATCAAAATGAGTTAATCCAAAGTCTAAAAAGGGCTGTTAATTATTTTGAAGCATATGATGAATACTACACTCATAAGTATGCATTGTGGTTGTCTAGAGAATTAAGAAGCACAGGAAAGTACAAACTTGCTACAGAATACTATGAAAAAACAATCTCAATGATGTCACGTTGGGAGTAAACAAAAAGAACTCGAGATAAGTAATGATACTTAAATCGAGTTCTTTTCTATGGCGTTGTAAAATAATGCACAGTCCACACTTGTTCTTGAACGAGGCGTTCGTCTTCTATATGACCGTTAAGGACCTGCTGTAATAGATGAATCAAATGTTTTTGAAGATTCGCATCATGAGAGCCACTATGCAAAATCTCCTCTTCGCTCGCAACAATGTAAAAACCACCAAGCCGCAATGGCACATGCTTCCGAATCAAAGCAGCGGCAGTTTGAAACTTCGCTTGCTCCCCCATGTGAGGCACGTCAATCTCGAAACGTCCCCATTGATTAAAATCTCCAATTTCTGAAAAAGGTGGGTCACGATGATCCAATGGCAAGTCCTCCGATCCTAGCAATCTCTTTATATTCAGTATATCTTGTTTTTGACTTAAAACGTGCAAAAATAAATGGATAGGGTAACCTACATCTACGAAAATGAATCGGTTTCTTTCCTTTCTATATTCTGTAAAAGGATTCCTTCCAAATTAGGCAAAAAAAGAGTCAAAAATAACACGGTCATATCGACCGTGTTATTGCATGATGTGTTCTTTTGAGGTTGGGAGTTCACAGATAAATGTACTTCCTTCCCCGTATACCGATTCGACATGGAGTTGACCATCATGGGCTTTGGCAATTTCTTTACAAATTGCGAGACCGAGACCGGTACCTCCGATTTTACGACGATCCGAATTATCGACGCGGTAAAATTTCCCGAAGAGGTGAGGGAGCGAGGCACTCGGTATACCCATACCGTGGTCTCTCACTTTCATCACGACCTCTTCGTCTATACGTTCGAGCGATACAAGGATATTCCCGCCATCTGGCGAATATTTGATGGCGTTACTTAATAGGTTACCAAGTAATTGACGCATCCCTTCTAAGTCTGCATCGATAATAAAGTCTTGTTCGGTATCGGCATCGATGAATAGTTCATGCCGGTCCGTCGTTTCCTGATAAAACGCGACACTGTCTGTGATGAGCTTGTATAAATCGACCGGTTCCCACTCGAACGTTTGCTTTCCAGACTCCATTTTTTGAAGATCCAAGAAATCGTTGACGAGATACGAGAGTCGTTTCGCTTCATCGTGGATTGTCTTCAAATACAGTTCACGACGACTTTCCTTCAAATCTCGTGACAGCATCAGTTCAGTAAATCCGTAAATCGAGGACAATGGTGTCCGTAATTCATGTGAGACGGTCGAGACGAGTTCGGATTTCATCCGATCGATTTCTGTTTCGGCCGTGACGTCACGTAAGACGAGCATCGTTCCACGGAGTTTGCGGTCTCGATAGACACTTTCGGCATAAAGTTGAATGAAGCAATCGCCTTGGTCGATTGAAATCGTGAGCCCATCCTCCGGCGGATCTTGCGTGAAGACGCGTTCGAAGTATCGGACAAACTGTTCATGTTGATCGACCCGTTCCGCCAGCTGTTCGATATCGATGTCAATGGCAGAGAGTTCTTCGTATCCCTTATAGTCAAAGTGTAAATCATCAAACATACGGATGAAGGCGCGATTGCCGACGATAGTGTCATCTTCATAGTTCACATATAAAATGGCCTCACGTACAGAATTGATTAGTTGCGCCGTCTCTTTCCGATCCTGTTGCATCTGGCGATAAAGCTGCATGCGGAGAAGTGAGATGGCAAGTTGACCGGCGAACGCATTCAATTCCGATTTTTCACTGGCATCGTATTGTTCATCGTAACGAGCCAAATAGAGACATCCAATGAGACTATTATCTGATGGGTCCATAATCGGGATGACCGTCTCATAGATATAATATGGATACGTGTGTAACGCATCGACGACCCGCTTAGAAGTGGCGGCCGGTAACTTTGAAATCATGACTCGTTTAAGCAAAAGGGAATCTTTCTTTAGACTTTCTTGTTGATCTTCGGTCATCTCTTTCGGGACAACAGACGTGATTTCTCCGTCTTTAGTGAGCAAGAGGGCGCCGAACTCAGATTTTGTAAGCAACACAATCTTTTCAATAACAGAAGAGTAATCAAATAAGGATTCTTTCGAGGCCAATACTTCAATCAACTCGTTACGATATTGAAGATTAATTTCATTTAATTTCGATTCATTTAATACGTTCTCGAGCTTTTCTTTTTTCGCTTTCAGTCTGCTGTTCTGGTCGGCCATCCGTTTGATGAGCGGGCGTCCGATTAATAAGATGGCACTGATGAACATGACGAGCCCGATCATCCAAATCCATCGGAGAGCAGTGAGTTCGAGAGTAGAGACATTCCCATCACGCACGAACCAGGCTCCAATCAAGGTTAAAACCAGACTGAATCCACAGACACTATATAAAATACTGAGTATTTGACGACTGTTCAATTGTTCAATCCACTTGCTGATCATTCGTTCTACTTCCTTCCTTGAACATAAAAAACGATAGGTCATCTTTTCCTTGCCCTGAATTCTATGAGACCGGGAAGGGAAAATGAAGCAATTTGCTTATTCAACGTGCATTAAAATAGATTCACATAATGCGATTTACCCAAAATACATGAAATGTACACGTGTCAACCTGCTTTGCGTTGACATTATTTAACGAAGTGATTACCTTGATATTAAGATAAAACAACGAGGAGTGTAGTCTATGTTATCAATTGAACCGTCTGCCTTGACTGAACGAGACACATATAAGTTTTTGATTGGCAGCATTGTGCCAAGACCGATTGCGTTTGTCACAACACAAAATGGGGACGTGATTAACGCCGCCCCGTTTAGCTATTTTAATGTAGTCGCATCCAACCCTCCGCTCGTCTCCGTCTCAGTTCAACGAAAAGATGGCGTCATGAAAGACACGGCGCGTAACGCACTCCGTACGAATGAACTAGTGATTCATGTCGTAGATGAAACGAACGTCATCAACGTGAACGAGACGGCCGCCAACCTTGCGGCAGATGAGAGTGAGCTGTCTCGTACAGACTTTACGCTTCAACCGAGTGATGTGATTTCGACTCCAGGGGTCAAAGAAGCAAAAATCCGTTTTGAATGTGTGCTCCATCATCACTTGCCGATCGAACATGACGGAAAAACGACTGCCGATTTATTGATTGCGCGAATTGTCCGTTTCCATATTGACCGAGAGTTATATACTCAAGGACGCATCGATGCTAAACGGCTTGCGCCTGTCAGTCGGATGGCTGGCAATAGTTATGCGACCCTTGGGGAACTATTTGACGTGAAGCGTCCAGAGTAATCGATAAACGTGCCCGTTTTTTCTAAAGAACGGACACGTTTTTTGGGTAAAGAAATAGGAAGCGCATTTGGGTGCGGTATTTCTTTCTTTCCGACACTCGCTTGTGTCACAATAAAGTCAGAACATTCTAACTTTCAGTCATCCTAGATCAGAGAAAAAGGGGAGTCCGTCATGTACCGTCCAACTGTCCAATCGATTATTACTGCTATTGAAACCGTGATTGTCGGAAAAGAAGAAGTCATCGCAAAAAGTCTCACTGCCTTGCTAGCAGGTGGGCATGTGCTGCTTGAAGACGTACCAGGAGTCGGAAAGACAATGCTCGTCCGTACGTTCAGCCGAGCGATTGACTTAGATTTTAAGCGCATCCAATTCACACCGGACATGCTACCGTCCGACTTGACCGGGATTTCGATGTACAACCAAAAAACGAGGGAATTTGAATATCGACCAGGTCCGCTCATGGGTAACATCATTTTAGCGGATGAAATTAACCGGACCTCACCGAAAACGCAATCGGCTCTTCTTGAGGCGATGGCTGAGCGAAGTGTAACAGTGGACGGGGAATTGAAAGTGTTACCGTCACCTTTCTTCGTCATGGCGACACAAAACCCGATTGAGCATGAAGGGACGTATCCGTTGCCGGAAGCACAGTTGGATCGCTTCTTACTTAAAATCGAGATGGGCTATCCGACATTCAATGAAGAGATTGCATTATTGTCGCGGTTTGAAAAAGAAGAGCCGCTCGAGGCGCTTCAGAGCGTGATTACGAAGCAAGAAGTTGAACTCATGCAACGTGAAGTGAGAGACGTGCATGTGTCGAGTGCGGTCAAACAGTACATTGTGCGATTGGTGCATGAGTCTCGAAAAGATCCGCATACGTATTTAGGAGGAAGTCCGCGAGCCACACTGGCGTTGATGAAAGCGGCACAGTCGTGGGCGTATATCCATAATCGCGATTTCGTCTTGCCGGATGACGTGAAGGCGATGGCGACGAGTGTGCTCGGACATCGCGTACTCTTGACAGCAGAAGCACGGTATAAAGGAAAATCACCGAATCAGTTGATTCAAGATTGGCTGGATACGTTGCCTGTCCCGATGGATCGTGAGGTCAATGAAGTATGAAAAACTGGATGAAGCTGTTCGTTGTATGGGCGGCGGCATTCGGATTGTATGCATTTGCCCGCATCGAAGGCAGTATCGTCGCTTCGACCTTATGGTGGTCGTTCGCTGTGTTGACCGTCTACTGGACACTCTTTATGATTTATCCGGTCACAGCGGCAAATGTGGTGCGCCGTGTGACAACGAAGCGACTTGTTTCTGGACAAACAATGGATGTCGAGTTACGAATTGAACGGAAGTATCCTTTCTTGATTGGGATGGTCACGTTAGAGGAGCGATTGCCACAACGTTTGACGGATGAAGACAAGACGATTGTCGTGCCTGTAGACCGTTTTTTCCGACAAGCAGAAGTCGTCCATTATGAGGTCGAGGCGATTAAGCGTGGGATTCATGTCTTTGACCGCACCGTTCTACATGTACGTGACGTATTTGGTCTGTTCGACCGGAAGCGGACGTTACGACTCGAGACGGTCGTCGAGGTGTCACCCGCTGAATTGCCGTTTGATTTACCTCGAGACGAACATGTCGGGGGTCGTGGGGAGCAATATCGTCAAATGCGGACATACACCGAAGTGGCCAATACGACCAGCGGGGTTCGGGAGTATGCGGCAGGAGACCGAATCGGACGGATTGATTGGAAGGCATCCGCACGCCGAGGGAACTTGATGACCAAGACGTTTGACCAGGAACAAGAGAAGAAGCTTTCACTCGTGTTCGTACCAGCCGTCTCTGCCGGGTATGAAGAGGCATTTGAACGTTCCCTATCCTTACTTGTTGGAGCGATTCGTCAGTTAGAACGAAAAAATCTGCCGTTTGAGCTCTACGTCATTGAAGAGCAGGTGCGACTGTTCCATCTTCCTGACCAGAGTGCAGAAGTCGGTCATTACTTGTTGACCGCAACGCCAGAAGCTGAGGGGCGTCTCGTCGAACGAGTGAAGCAGAAACTGCCTCAACAAACTGGAGATTTGATTTTGATCAGTCCTTTTGAAACGACGTCCATTCGAGAGTTGATGCATGAGACACAGGGTAGCTATCATCTCTACACGGCAGTTAATGAGGTGACGGTATGAAGACATGGGTAACCCGAATCGTCTATACGGCGCTTGCCGCCTATTTGTTGTCGTTCTGGATTGAGCCGATTGTTGGAAGTACGACGTTCGATGTGACGTGGCCGTTTTACTTCCTGCTCATCGTGCCGATGTTTGCCAGTATTCTGCCTTGGGCAGCTTTTCTTGGGATCTCGCTTCTTAATTTCCTCATCGTCTTGTATGCCTATCACGGCAGTATTTTGGACTGGTTTGGTCTATGGATGGAAGATTTGATGGGTGTCATGAGCGGTGAACTGCCGAATGAAGCGATTTTCTTCTCTGCCATGGCGCTGATCGGCTTACTGTTTGCTGTGCTCGTCGGACGAACGTATCCAAGTTATAGTTTTGCCCTTGGGATGATTGTGTCGACTCTCGGCATCATGGCCTATTTTGATACGTGGACGTTGTATGACGGGGAAGGCAATATCCTGTATGCCATCGTCACATCGCTCCTCTTACTATTTGTCACCGATTTGGCAAAACGACCGAGTCAATCGCTCGTCCGATTCGTCAGTATCGGACTACTCCTCAGTGTCGTCGTGGCTCTCGCAAGTGCTTCACCCACGCTTGAAGGCGATTGGTCTGACCGTATCACTACGAGTTTTCGGAATGCGACGACGGAAGGTGATGGGAGTGGCCCGGGTCGAGTTGGGTATGGAGTGAACGACGAATCGCTAGGTGGTCCGTTCGAACAGGATGACGGCATCGTCTTCATCGCTCGCGGCGTGCCGGCACGCTATTGGCGTATCGAATCCAAGGCGATTTATACGGGGAAAGGTTGGGTCGAATCACCAGTCCTGGACTCTAACTACAATCGTGGTCAGTTAGTGGACTCGGAAGTGGATACGACACCGGAACAGGCACTGTTACGTTTTGAGCGCCGACAACCGTTTGTTCCTTATGGTGGAGAATATCCGCAAGCTATCGAAACAGAGTCCGGTACCGAATTTCGAGTCGGTGATATCGAACGGGCTTTCCCGAACGAGACGATTACGATGCAACCGTCCGGAAAGATTGTATTTGAAAATGAGGAACAATCGACTCCGCGGACGATCCAACTTCGTTATAGTGTCCCGGCTTTCTCTGAAGAACAACTGGCATTAAATGAAGAGATCACATCGCTCACGGAAGAAGAGCAACAGGTCTATTTACAGCTACCGGAATCGTTGCCAGAGCGTGTACGAGATTTAGCCACTGACATCACGGCGGAGAGTGAGACACCGAACGAGAAGGCGGAAGCGGTAGAAGCTTATTTCCGAAATGGAGAATTTCAATACGACACCGAAAATGTGGCACAACCGGAAGGGGACACGGATTATGTTGACCAGTTCCTGTTCGACACACAAATCGGGTATTGCGATAATTTCTCGACGTCAGCTGCCGTATTGCTGCGCGCGAACGGCATACCGACGCGTTGGGTAAAAGGATTTACTATGGGTGACACACGAGGGGTCATTCAAGGTGAGGAAGAACATACGATTCGAAATCGTCACGCCCACTCGTGGGTCGAGTATTTCATTGAAGGCGCGGGCTGGGTTCCGTTAGAAGCGACAATCAGTTTCTCGGACGCCAACTTATTGCAGATGGAACGAGAAACGGATACGGAAGATACGACGCCGGCTGCGAATGATCCCCAAGCAAATCAGGACAACGATACGCAAAACCGTCCGCAAGAAGATTTGTTGATCGATGACGTGACGACAGGTGATGTTCAAGAGGAGGCACGTAACATGCCGGTGTGGGGATGGGTTGTCATTCTCTTCCTCGTGGCGGTCCTCGTTTGGAACCGGAAAATCATCGAGCGTCAAATCATGTATGTCTGGTGGATGAGTCGTCCGCTCACGGATGGGCGCCTCGTCTCGATGCACCGCTATTTGATGAAACGACTGCGTGCGAACGGATTCAAAATTGAGGGACGTACGCCTTCGGAACTCGCCAAAGAGGTCGACGCCTACTATGAAACGAATGATATGACCCGTCTGACGGCTTTGTTTGAGCAAGCTGTTTATGCGGAACAAGAGCCGAATTCAAAATATAAAGAATATTGGAAAATCATGATTCATCGAATTATGAGTTGAAGTGACGGGATGCATCAAGTAAGATAGACGCATTAGTTAGATAATTGAACATGGCATTCCTTCGTATATACTCGTGAATTGGCGCGAGAGTCTCTACCGGACCACCGTAAATGGACCGACTATGAAGGAGCACGTTTCGTATACAAAGAAAAGGGCGTGCTTCTTCTTCGGTTTGGATAATCTGGGGGAGAGGCGCGTCCTTTTTTTGAGGAGAAGGCAGAAAGGTGGAGATTTCGTGAAAGTAGAACAAGAAATGATTTTGGTGCTTGATTTTGGTGGTCAGTATAATCAGTTGATCACACGTCGTGTCCGTGACCTTGGCGTATACAGTGAGTTGCATTCGCATAAGATGACGGCAGACGAGATTCGCGAATTGAACCCAGTCGGCATCATCTTCTCAGGTGGACCGAACAGCGTATACGCGGAAGGCGCATATCGTTGCGACCCAGAGATCTTTGAACTTGGCATTCCGATTTTCGGAATTTGTTACGGCATGCAACTCATGACGCATCATTTCGGTGGTCGTGTCGAACGTGCCGCACATCGTGAATACGGGAAAGCGACATTGTTCTCAACGCCGGAAGCATCAGCGATTTATAACGGTCTTCCAGTCGAACATACAGTATGGATGAGCCACGGTGACCTCGTCATGGAAGCGCCGGAAGGATTTATCGTCGATGGAACGAACCCGTCTTGCCCGGTCGCTTCAATCAAAAACGATGAGTTGAAAATGTACGGTGTCCAATACCATCCAGAGGTTCGTCACTCGGAGTACGGAAACGACATCTTAAAAAACTTCATCTATGAAGTATGTGGTGCGAAAGGCGAATGGTCGATGGAAAACTTTATCGACCTCGAAGTGGAGAAAATCCGTGAAATCGTTGGCGATAAGCAAGTTCTTTGTGCGCTTTCGGGCGGTGTCGACTCTTCTGTCGTGGCCGCACTCGTTCATCGCGCAATCGGTGACCAGTTGACGTGTATGTTTGTCGACCATGGTCTCCTTCGTAAAGGGGAAGCGGATAGCGTCATGAAGACGTTCGCAGACGGATTCAACATGAAAGTCATCAAAATCGATGCACAAGAACGTTTCTTGACGAAGTTGGCTGGTGTCTCGGACCCTGAGCAAAAACGTAAGATTATCGGAAACGAGTTCATCTACGTATTTGATGAAGAAGCATCGAAACTCGTCGATATGGACTTCCTCGCACAGGGGACGCTCTACACAGACATCATCGAGAGTGGGACAGACACAGCGCAAACAATCAAATCACACCATAACGTCGGTGGATTGCCGGAAGATATGAACTTCACGTTGATCGAACCACTCAACACGCTCTTTAAAGACGAGGTCCGTGCACTCGGTACAGAACTCGGTCTTCCTGACTATATCGTTTGGCGCCAACCGTTCCCAGGTCCAGGTCTCGGAATTCGTGTCCTCGGTGAAATCACGGAAGAGAAGTTAGAAATCGTGCGTGAATCCGATGCGATTCTACGTGAAGAAGTGAAGAAAGCTGGACTTGAACGCGACATCTGGCAATACTTCACGGTGCTCACGCCGATTCGCTCGGTCGGAGTCATGGGTGACGAGCGTACGTACGACTATGCTGTCGGTGTCCGTGCGGTCACTTCAATTGATGGCATGACGTCTGATTGGGCACGTATTCCATGGGATGTGCTTGAGAAGATCTCTGTCCGGATTGTAAACGAAGTCAGCCACGTTAACCGTGTGCTGTATGACATCACGTCTAAGCCACCTGCAACAATCGAATGGGAATAAGCGGAACAGAGGGGGATTCCCCTCTGTTTTGTCTTAAAACCGAACATTAACGTTTTTTATCGATGTAAAATCCGTGAATTTAGTTGACATTCTATTTTTACGCTGATACGATAAGAACGTTCTTATTATAACCGAACAATTATAAAATATTTTGCCGTATAATATCGGGGATATGGCCCGAGAGTCTCTACGAAATCACCTTAAATGATTTCACTACGGCGAGACATAGATGAGGGTGTATGCCCTCGTATGTTTCGCGTGGGGTCCTCGGTCATTTGCCGGGGGCCTTTTCTCGTTTTACGGCGAGCACAAGGAGGAAAACAAATGAGCACACAGCTCAAGCAAGAACAGCAACAACCATCAACGACGAGTCGGATCGATCGTTACTTCCAACTCACAGCACTCGGTACGAGTGTCCGCACGGAACTGATCGCAGGATTTACAACTTTCCTCGCGATGGCGTACATTCTTTTCGTTAACCCGAACATTCTTGGGGCAGCGGGTATGGATACTGGAGCGGTCTTCGTGGCGACAGGTCTTGTCGCGGTAGTCGGTTCATTGACGATGGGACTTCTCGCGAACTACCCAATTGCGATTGCGCCAGGCATGGGCCTTAACGCGTTCTTCGCATATAGCGTCGTCATCGGGATGGGTATTTCTTGGCAAACGGCTTTGTCAGGTGTACTTGTATCAGGTCTCTTCTTTATCGTATTGACGTTATCAGGAATTCGCGAAACGATTGTTAATGCGATTCCGGCTCCTCTCAAAATGGCGGTTGCTGCAGGGATTGGTTTCTTCATCGCTTTCATCGGTTTGAAAAACGCAGGCATCGTTGTCGCGAATGAAGCAACACTTGTTAGTCTTGGTTCACTTGGTACGGGCACGACGCTTCTCGCGGTGTTCGGTCTTGTGGTCAGCGCCTTGCTTATGGCGCGCGACATCAAAGGTGGTATTTTCATCGGGATGTTGTTGACGGCGATTGTCGGGATGATTTTCGGTCTTGTGCCGACACCGACAGCGATCTCAGACGTTGTGTCGATGCCGCCGAGTATGTCATCTACATTCGGTCAAGCCTTCATCAACTTCGGTGATGTGTTCACGCTTCAAATGCTCGTTGTCATCTTGACGTTCTTCTTCATCGACTTCTTTGATACAGCTGGGACGCTCGTCGCGGTAGCGCGTCAAGCTGGGATCATGAAAGAGAATAAAGTACCACGTGCGAGTAAGGCGTTGTTAGCTGACTCGACAGCGACGGTGGCAGGTGCAATCTTCGGAACATCTACAGCGACTTCATACGTTGAATCGTCAGCAGGTGTCGCTGCTGGTGGACGAACAGGATTGACTGCTGTTTTCGCAGGATTGTTCTTCGGTTTGGCATTGTTCTTCTCGCCTCTCTTGGCAGTTGTTACGGCGCCGGTCACAGCTCCTGCGCTGATTATTGTTGGTGTGCTCATGGCTTCGGCTCTTCTTGATATCGATTGGAAAAAGATCGAGATTGCAGTTCCTGCATTCTTGACGATTATCATGATGCCACTTACATCATCAATCGCAACGGGAATTGGGCTTGGGTTTATCCTTTACCCACTCATGATGATTGCAAAAGGGAAGACGAAAGAGATTCATCCGATCATGTATGGGATGTTGGTCATCTTCTTGGCATACTTTATGTTCTTGCCACACGCATAAGTTCATTTGAAAAGCCGGCTCTGTTATTACGAGTCGGCTTTTTTGTATGCAGTATTTTCAGGAAGGAATGGATCGTACATCGTGATCGCGTGATTTTCTGTGATGAACTCATTTCGAAGATGTGTGCCATTCATTGAAGTGACTTCTCTAAATATCTGGTTATGTCGTATCGTTCCACCCCACCATTCCCGGGTGAAATGATGGTTTTCTTCATATATACGATACTGTTCTTTATTCGGGATGTTCGAGCGCCATTCCCCGACGAGATGATCTCCCTCTATATATAGAAGGAGTTGATACGTTTGTGCCGTCTGGTTTGTGATTTGTAAGTCGAGATAATTATAAGAACATGTCGCGCCACTTCCGAAAGGTTGGTCCCGTCGGTAATCTGGGAACACATCGTAGCTGTGACGATAACGTTCGGTCACGGTCAATGGGCTATGTAAGGTGATCCAATAGATTAGATTGGACAGTTGGCAAAGTCCGCCACCGATTCCTGAAGTGACTTTTCCGTAATGGAGAATCATTCCGTCGACGTATCCTTTACGTTTCGTTGGCTTGCCGATCATCTTCCAATAGGAGAAGACATCGTTTGGAGTCAGGATAGAGCCGTTCAGTTTGGTGATTGCAATTTTTAGGTTGGTTACCTTGTTATGCTGGACTTCCATGTCGACATCTCGGAGTTGGCGATACAAAGGAGTTCGGTGTGTATGGATCAGATATGACATCGGGTCAGTGTTTCGTTTTGAAACATACTTTCGTTTGTCCGTCATCCATTCTATTCGTCGCTTAAGCGTATAAATTTGTGTACCAGACCAGATTCTGAACGGTGAACGTTTCTTAGGCCGCTGTAAATCGGATTGCATCATTGGTTGACTCCTTATAGGTTTATAGTCGTTTTTAGATATAAGTGTATTCTTTAAAGTGATTTATTCTTCCTTCTTCCATTAAGGAGTTGGGATTCGAACTTTGGATGATGTAGAAAAAGATTTAAAAGTTTTTTTAGAATAATGCTTGCAAGATCAAAAAGCAGGTGATATAGTTATCTCTGTTGCCAGCGACAAACGTTGAACAAACGAAAAAGTTGTTGACATCAAAATGAATTAAATGTTATTATCATTTAGTCGCCAAGAGCGGCAGACGAACTTTGAAAACTGAACGATGAGGCAAAAATAAGTTTTACAATTTTTGA